>NZ_MCRJ01000013.1 GCF_001720135.1 Methylobrevis pamukkalensis | reverse complement strand
GCACGCCGGTGAACCAGACGGCGACCTTCTTGCCCTTGAAGTCCTTCACCGAATTGATGCCGCTGTCGTCATAGGTGACGAAGGCGAAGGGCGTGACCTGCTGGTCCATGCCGATGCAGACGACCGGCAGGCCCTTCTCGCGTGCGTAGAGCACGCCTTCGGTGCCGCTGGCGATGCCGAAGGTGTCGTTGCCGGAGCCGACCAGCGTCTCGGCATTGAGGTTCGGACCGCCGGGGTTGATCGTCATGTCGAGCCCGGCCTCTTCATAGAAGCCCTTGGCCTTCGCCACATAGAGGCCGGCGAACTGGGCCTGCGGCAGCCACTTGAGGCGCACGGAGACGGGCTCCAGGGCCGCGGCCGGCTGGAGCGAGGCAAGGCCGGCGACGGCGGCAACGGTGGCGGCGGCCAGGCAGCTTTTCAACGGTATCATCACGGATCCCCTCGCATTGGCAGGCACGAATTGCTGTATGCAGGAACCGTATTTCAATATGCATGCCAACCAACGGAACCGGCGGAAATCCGCCTGCCACTTACGCAACTGCCGGGCGGGCTCGGCCTCAGACCGGCTGAAATGCGCGCGTTGACCAGAGGATGCGCAGCCGGCGCATGAAATATGGGCATTGATTATTCAAGATCGCGTGTTTTGTATACATCAACGTGACGCCGCGCGCCCGGCGCGCCGCCCGCTCCGGAGTTCGTGCCGTGACCGCCAGTTCCGCCGGTATTTCCGTCGGCCATGAAGACGTGACGACAGGCGCCGATCCCGCCGACCTCGGCCTCGTCGAGGCTGCCGCCGCCCTGCGCGCCGGAACACTGACCTCCCGTGCCCTCACGGAGACGATGCTGGCGCGCATCGCCCGGCTCGACCCGTCGCTCCACGCCTATGCCCATGTCGCCGCAAACGCGGCGCTCGCCCGCGCCGACGCCATGGACGCCGAGCGTGCGGCCGGGCTCGACCGCGGCCCGCTGCACGGCATTCCGATGGCACTGAAGGACGTGTTCTGGACCCGAACGATGCCGGCGCGCTTCGGGACCACGATCTTCGACGACTGGACGCCACCCGGCGAGGCCACCGTTCTGGCCCGGCTGGAGGCGGCTGGTGCGGTGCTGCTCGGCACGCTGACCCTGACCGAAGGCGTCTATGCCGGCTATCATCCGACCGTGACCGAGCCCCTGAACCCGTGGGGCGCTGCTCACTGGACCGGCAACTCCTCCTCGGGCTCCGGCGTCGCGCTGGCCGCAAGGCTCTGCTTCGGCTCGGTCGGCACCGACACCGGCGGCTCGATCCGCCTGCCGTCCGCCTGCTGCGGCGTCACCGGGCTGAAGCCGACCTGGGGCCGGGTCTCGCGCCACGGCGTCTTCCCGCTCGCGGCCTCGCTCGACCATGTCGGGCCGATGGCCCGCTCGGCCGCCGACGTCGCCGCGATCCTGTCCGTGATCGCCGGCGCCGACCCGGAGGACCCGACCGCTTCCGTCATGCCCGTGCCCGATTGCCTCGCCGGCATCGACGGCGGGATCGCGGGTCTGCGGATCGGCATCGACCGCCACTTGATCGCCCGGCGCGCCGATGCCGAGGTGGCGGCGACGGTGGACGCGGCGGCGGAAATCCTCGCCGGTCTCGGTGCCGAACTCGTGCCGGTGGAGTTTCCCGAGACGCAGGACGTGCTGACCGGCTGGGCCGTGGAATGCGCGGTCGAGGCGGCGCTGGCCCATGCGGAGACCTATCCCGCGCGCAAGGCCGACTATGGCGAACGCCTGTCGTCGCTGCTGGCGCGCGGCCAGCGCCACAGCGCCTTCGATCTGGCCCGCGCGCAGGAGGCACGACGGGCCTTTGCCGGCAAACTGTCTTCCATGATGGCCGGCATCGACCTCTATCTCTGCCCGGCGCTGCCCGTGGCCGGGCCGAGTCTCGCGTTCATGGATACGCTCGGCGAGGATCCGGCAGCGATCCTTGCCATCGGCCCGTTCACCGCGCCCTTCGATTCCGCCGGCCTGCCGACGATCACCCTGCCCGGTGGCCTCAGCGCGGCCGGCATTCCGGTCGGCGTTCAGCTGGCCGGCCCGGCCTTTTCCGAGGCGCTGCTCTGCCGCGCCGGCCACGCCTTCCAGAGCGTCACCGACCATCACCGCCGCCGTCCTCCGGGACTTTGAGTGCGGCCGCCGATCCCTGTTTTGAGAGACCCTGTCCCCGCCATGTCCGAGATGCTGACCCGCAACCGCTACTTCGACACGCTGTTCTCGACGCCGGATCTCGCGTGGATGGGGCAGAACACCAACCACATCCCGGCGCATCCGGCGGTGACGGCGGCCATCGCCGCCTCGGTCGCGGCGCTGGAGTTCAACGCCTACGCGCCGCCGCTCGGCTTCGAATCCCTGCGCGCCGCCATCGTCGCCGATCTCGGCGTGCCGGGCATGGAGGCGATGGTGACGGAGGGTGGCGTCAACGCGCTGGCCATGGTCACCCGGGCGCGCTGCCGGCCGGGCACCACCTTCGTCACCACCGATCCGACGTGGAAATGGCCGTGCCTGTTCGCCGAGCAGGCCGGCGCCGAGGTGATCCGCATCCCGATCTACGATCCGGCCTGCGCCTATCGCCTGACCCCGGCGGCACTGGCCGCCAACGTCGACGCCCGCACCGCGATCATCTACCTCGTCGATCCGAACAACCCGCTCGGCATCACCTATTCGAAGGACGAGATCGAGGCCTTTGCGGCAATCGCCAGGGACTGCGGCGCGCTGCTGGTCCACGACTGCACCTACCGCGACTTTGCCGAGGGCCATCATCCGGCGCTCCACGCCGCGCCGGAGGGCGCCATCGTCTCGCTCAGCTTCTCCAAGTGGCTCGGCCTTGCCGGCCTGCGGGTCGGCGCGCTGGTGGGAAACCCGGCGCTGCTGGAGGAGATCGCGCCCTATGCCTCCGGCGTGCTCGGCGCCTCGGTCATTGCCCAGCGCGCCGCCGAGGCGGGGCTCACCGTGAAGGGCGAATGGATGGCCAGCGTGCGGGCGATCGATACCGCCAACAAGGCGATGATCCGCGATGCCTGCCTCGCCATCCCGGGCCTTGCCCTGCCGGTCTGGCCCTCGCACGGCAATTTCCTCGTGATCGAGACGGTCGGTGCGGGGCTTCGGCCGGAAGCGCTGGTCGCGGCCTTCATGGCGGAGGGGGTGATGATCCGTCAGGGCAGCTACCACACCGCCGCCTTCGGCGAGCGCTTCATCAAGGTCTCGACCTCGGTGCCGACCGCCTGGGCCGAAAAGTTCTGCGCGCTTCTGCCGGCCATGGCCGAGCGCGCGCGCACGCTGAACGACGTCCAGTCGCAGTTCTGAGGCCAGTTGAAGTTCAAAGGAGAGACCCCGATGTTCGTCACCGCCCGCGACGGCACCCGTCTTCACGTGGAGGAGGCGGGCAGCGGCACGGCCATCCTGCTGATCCACGAATTCGGCGGCAACCACCTGTCGTGGGAGCCGCAGATGAACCATTTTGCCCGCAGCCACCGGGTGATCACCTATGCCGCCCGCGGCTATCCGCCGTCCGATGTGCCGGACGACATCGACCGCTATTCCCAGCGCATCGCCGCCGAGGACGCCGTCGACGTGCTGGCCGGTCTCGGCATCGAGCGCGCCCATGTGGTCGGCCTGTCCATGGGCGGGTTCGCGGCGCTCCACGTCGGCCTGATCGCGCCGGAGCGCTGCCTTTCGCTGACGGTGGCTGGCGCCGGCTATGGCTGCGAGAAGGAAACCGAGGACTATTTCCGCGGCGTGTCGCGGACCGTGGCCGACAGTTTCGAGGCGCAGGGCTCTGAAACCTTTGCGAAGATCTATGCGCTGGGCGCTAGCCGGGTCCAGTTCCAGGCCAAGGACCCGCGCGGCTGGCAGGCCTTTGCCGACCGCCTTGCCACCCATTCGGCGCGCGGCGCGGCGCTGACCATGCGCGGCGTGCAGGCGCGCCGGCCGTCTTACTACGATCTTGAGGCGGAACTGTCAGCGATGACCGTGCCGACGCTGGTGATGGTCGGCGACGAGGACGACCACTGCCTGAAGCCCGGCCTGTTCCTGAAGCGGGTGCTGCCGGCGTCGGGTCTCGCCATCCTGCCGAAGACCGGCCACACGCTCAATCTGGAGGAGCCGCTGCTGTTCAACCTCCTGCTCGCCGGCTTCCTGGCGCAGGTCGAGGCCGGGCGCTGGGGTCTGCGCGATCCGCGCGCCAACCCCGCCCAGATCATGCGCACGGACTGAACGATGACGCCGCCCCGCCTCTCCGTCGACGGCGACCGGCTCTGGGGCCGGTTGATGGCGCTTGCCGGGATCGGCGCGCTGCCGGCCGGCGGCGTCGACCGGCAGGCGCTCACCGCCGGCGAGATCGAGGCCTGGCGGCTCGTCATCGGCTGGGGGCGGGCGATCGGCATGACACCGGCGACGGACGCCGCCGGCAACCTGTTCCTGACGCTCCCCGGCACCGATCCCGCCGCCCTGCCGTTGCTCGCCGGCAGCCATCTCGACACCCAGCCGACCGGGGGGAAATTCGACGGCGCCTTCGGGGTGCTTGCCGCACTGGAAGCGGCCGAAACGCTGCACCGCGCCGGCCTGCGCCTTGCCCGCGATCTGATCGTGGTCGCGTGGATGAACGAGGAGGGCAGCCGCTTTGCCCCCGGCATGATGGGCTCGGCGGCCTTCGCCGGCCTGCGGTCGCTGGGGCAGACCCGAACGGTTGCGGATGCGGCTGGCATCACCGTCGGCGCGGCGCTGGATACCCTTCACGCGGCATTCCCGGACATCGCCCGAAAGCCGTTCGGCTTTCCCTTCGCCGCCTTTGTCGAGCCGCATATCGAGCAGGCAAGGGAGCTTCAGGATACCGGAACCGTGATCGGCATCGTCACCGGCATCCAGGGCAAGACGACCTTTCGCGTGCGGATCGACGGCGCCGAGGGCCACGCCGGCACGGTGCCGCCCGCCGCCCGGCGCGACGCGCTGGCGAGCTTTGCCCGCATCGCCGCCCGGCTTCACGACAGTGTCGGCACGATCGACGACGCGGTCCGCTTCACCATCGGCCGGATCGTCGCCGAACCCAATGCCCCGTCGGTGATCCCGGCGAGGGTGGTGTTTTCGGTGGACCTGCGCCATCCGGGCAATGCCGTGCGGGACGCGGCCGGCCTTGCCATCGAGGCGGCCTGCCGTGAACTTGCCCCGCCCTGCACGGTGACCGTCGAACGGCTGGTCGACGCCCCGTCCAACGATTTCGATCCGGGTATTGGTGCGAGCATTGCCGCCTCGGCGCAGGCCCGCGGCCTCCCTGCTCTGCCGCTGCTGTCGGCCGCCGGGCATGACGCGCGGCATCTCGCGGCGGTCGGCCCGACGGCGATGATCTTCATTCCCTGCCGCGACGGCGTCAGCCACGCCGAGCACGAATGGGCCGAGCCGTCGCATGTGACGGCCGGCGCCGACGTGCTGCTGGACACGCTGCTGGCGCTGGGCATGACGCCCTGAGCCGTTCCTTAGCCGTGCAGGCAGAACCCGCGCCGGTTGCGCTGCGGCACAACCGCGGGCTGGCCATGCCGGCCGATCTGTCGCATCCTTGTCATACGGTCCCGCTAAGCCGCCAGAAGCTCATGAGGACCGAGCCAATGGAGGAGGCCCCGATGACCCGCCCGACGACACGATGGACGCTGACCGCCGGCGCTGCGCTCGCCATGGCGGCGATGGCCGGCACGGCCGAGGCCCGCACCGAACTCCAGTGGTGGCACGCCATGACCGGCGCCAACAACGAGGTCGTGGACACGCTGGCCAAGGAGTTCAACGACAGCCAGGCCGACTACACGGTCGTGCCGGTGTTCAAGGGTACCTATCCGGAAACGCTCAATGCCGGCATTGCCGCCTTCCGCGCCCGGCAGGCCCCGGCGATCATCCAGGTGTTCGACGTCGGCACCGGCGTGATGATGGGCGCCGAGGGCGCCGTGAAGCCCGTGGCCGAGGTGCTGGAGGCCGGTGGCTACACCTTCGACAAGTCGCAGTATCTGGCCGGCATCGTCGCCTATTATTCGAAGCCCGACGGCACCATGCTGTCCTTCCCCTACAACTCGTCCTCGCCGATCCTCTATTACAACAAGGCGATCTTCGAGAAGGCCGGGCTGGACACCGCCACCCCGCCGCGGACCTGGGACGAGGTGTTCGAGGCCGCGCGCAAGATCAAGGCGTCGGGTGCCGCCAACTGCGGCTACACCTCGACCTGGCTGACCTGGATCCATCTGGAGAATTTCGCCGCCTGGAACAACGTGCCCTACGGCACCATGGAAAACGCCTTGGCGGCACCGATGTCGAGCTGAAGATCAACGCGCCGATCTATGTGGAGCATTTCCAGGCGATCGCCGATCTGGCGAAAGAAGGCGTGTTCCGCTACGGCGGCCGCACCTCCGAGGCCAAGCAGCTCTTCCTCTCGGGCGAATGCGCCATCCTCACCGAATCCTCGGGCGGTCTCGGCGACGTGGTGAAGTCGGGGATCGACTACGGCATCGGCCAGCTGCCCTATGAGGCGAAGGCCGCCGGCGCGCCGCAGAACACCATTCCCGGCGGCGCCAGCCTCTGGGTGTTCGGCGGCAAGTCGGACGAGGAATACAAGGGCATCGCCCGGTTCTTCAACTTCCTGTCGCAGACCGAGATCCAGTCGCGCCTGCACCAGAAGTCGGGCTACCTGCCGGTGACCATGCAGGCCTACGAGGCGACCAAGGCCTCCGGCTTCTACGAGCAGAACCCCGGCCGCGAGACGCCGATCACCCAGATGATGGGCAAGGCGCCGACCGAGAACTCCAAGGGCGTGCGCCTGCCCAACCTGCCGCAGATCCGCGACATCGAGAACGAGCAGTTCGAGGCCATGCTGGCCGGCGAGAAGACCGCGCAGGAGGCCCTCGACGAGGCGGTGAAGCTTGGCAACGCGGCCATCGCCGCCACCCACTAAGGGCTTTGCCCTGAGATGATCGCCGCCCGGCGTGCCCGGGCGGCTCTCCCCGTTGTGGTGGCCGGAGGCGGGGACCGGCAGGAGGAAAGCGCATCGCCGTGCCGAAAGCCGTCTTCCCCAACCGGCTGCTGCCCTATCTCCTGCTCAGCCCGCAGATCGCGGTCACGCTGGTGTTCTTCTACTGGCCGGCGGTCCAGGCGCTGTGGCAGTCGATGCTGCGCGAGGACCCCTTCGGGCTGAAGACCACCTTCGTCGGCCTGCAGAATTTCAGCAACGTGCTCGCCGACCCGGCTTGGCTCAACGCCGCCTGGACCACGGTGGTGTTCAGCGTCTCCACCTCGGTGCTGTCCATGGGCACGGCGCTGCTGCTGGCGACCGCGGCCGAGAAGGTGCTGACCGGCAAGGCCTTCTACCGCACGCTGCTGATCTGGCCCTATGCGGTGGCGCCCGCCGTCGCCGGCCTGTTGTGGCTGTTCATGTTCAACCCGGCCATGGGCACCTTCGCCTACATGCTGCGCGACGCCGGCCTTGCCTGGGACCCGCTGCTGGACGGCGACCAGGCCATGGGGCTGGTGGTGGTCGCCGCCGCCTGGAAGCAGATCAGCTACAATTTCCTGTTCTTCGTCGCCGCCCTGCAGTCGATCCCGCGCTCGCTGCTGGAGGCCGCCGCGATCGACGGCGCGCGCTCGGGCAAGCGCTTCCGCACCATCGTCTTCCCGCTGATCGCCCCCACCAGCTTCTTCCTGCTGGTGGTCAACACGGTCTACGCCTTCTTCGACACCTTCGGCATCATCGACGCGGTCACCGCCGGCGGCCCGGCCCGGGCGACGGAGACGCTGGTCTACAAGGTCTACACCGACGGTTTCGTCAATCTCGACCTCGGCAGCTCGGCCGCCCAGTCGGTGATCCTGATGGCCATCGTGATCGCCCTCACCGCCGTCCAGTTCCGCTATGTGGAGCGCCGGGTGCACTATGGCTGAGCCGCGAGGGACCCTGCCATGATCGAGCGCGACGCCGCCGGGCGTGCCCTTGCCCATCTGGTGCTGATCGTCGGCGTGCTGATCGTCGCCTTTCCGATCTGGTACACCTTTGTTGCCTCCACCCAGAGCGTGGAAACGATCCTGCGCCCGCCGCTGCCGCTGGTGCCGGGCGGGGAATTTGCCGAAAACTACGGCAACGCCATCTTCGGCGGCATGAGCCGGATCGGCGGCGTCGGCGTCGGCACGCTCCTGTTCAATTCCACGGTGATGGCGCTCGGCATCGCCCTCGGCAAGATCGTCATCTCGCTGCTGTCGGCCTTCGCCATCGTCTTCTTCCGCTTTCCCTTCCGCATGGCATGCTTCTGGATGATCTTCATCACCCTGATGCTGCCCGTCGAGGTGCGGATCATGCCGACCTACAAGGTGATGGTCGACCTCGGCCTGATCGACACCTATGCCGGCCTGATCCTGCCGCTGGTCGCCTCGGCCACCGCGACGCTGCTGTTCCGGCAGTTCTTCATGACGATCCCCGCCGAACTCGTCGAGGCGGCGCGGATCGACGGTGCCGGGCCGCTGCGCTTCCTGCGCGACATCCTGCTGCCGCTGTCGAAGACCAACATCGCGGCGCTGTTCGTCATCCTCTTCATCTACGGCTGGACCCAGTATCTCTGGCCGCTGCTGGTCACCAACGACAACCGGATGAACACGATCGTCATCGCGCTCAAGAAGATGGTGTCCTTTGCCGACGCGGACACGCCCTGGGACATGGTGATGGTCACCGCGATCCTCGCCATCGCCCCGCCGGTGCTGATCGTGGTGCTGATGCAGCGCTGGTTCGTGCGCGGCCTCGTCGAATCGGAGAAATGAGCCCGTGGCCGCGATCGAACTTCAGGATGTCCGCAAGGTCTACGCCGGCAATGTCGAGGCGGTGAAGGGCGTCAGCCTGTCGATCCCCGACGGCGCCTTCGCCGTGCTGGTCGGCCCGTCCGGCTGCGGCAAGTCCACCCTGCTGCGGATGGTGGCCGGGCTGGAGGCGATCACGTCCGGCACCGTCTCGATCGGCGGGCGGGTCGTCAACGATCTCGAGCCGGCCGAGCGCGACATTGCCATGGTGTTCCAGAACTACGCGCTCTATCCGCACATGACCGTGCGCCGGAACCTCGAATACGGCCTGCGCAACCGCCGCACACCTGCGGAGGAGATCGCCCGCCGCGTCGACGAGGCGGCCCGCATCCTCGACATCGCCGGCCTGCTCGACCGCCGCCCGGGCCAGCTCTCCGGCGGCCAGCGGCAGCGGGTCGCCATGGGCCGGGCGATCGTGCGCGAGCCGGCCGCCTTCCTGTTCGACGAGCCGCTGTCGAACCTCGACGCCAAGCTGCGCGTCGCGATGCGCGCCGAGATCCGTCGCCTGCAGCGCCGGCTGCGCACCACCAGCCTCTACGTCACCCACGACCAGCTCGAGGCGATGACCCTTGCCGACGTGCTGGTGGTGCTGAACGCCGGCCGGATCGAGCAGTCGGGCACGCCGATGGAGCTCTACGAGCGCCCGGCCAGCCTGTTCGTCGCCACCTTCATCGGCTCGCCGGCCATGAACGTGATCCCCCATGGCGCCGCCGTCGCCGCCGGCCTCGTTCCGCAAGGGGCACCCGAGGCGACGCTCGGCATCCGCCCCGAGCACATGCGCCTCGTCGAGGGTCTCGCCGCGTCCGGGGACGAGGCGGTGGTGGATCTCGAGGTCTCCGGCGTCGAGGTGGTCGGGGCGGAGAGCTATGTCACGGGCCGGCTCGGATCGTCCGCCGTGGAGATTTCCGTGCGGGTGCCGGGCCACAGCCGGCTGGAGCCCGGCACGCCGATGCGGGCGGCCGGCGGCCGGGCCGCCTTCCTGCGCTTCGATCCGCAGAGCGGGGCGCGGATTTCCGCGGTTTCCGGAGCGTGACCGCGTTGCCGGCAATGGCGGCGACTTTGAGGAGATTGTCTCCTGACGGGGCCGTCGGATGCAGAAGCCGGCAGGTTCGGGCACCTCAATGGCCAACCCGCCGCAAACTTAACCTATGTTGGAGCAGGGTGCGGCCTCCTCCGCTACGCATGTCGGAGGGACCGGGGCCCGTCGAGTTCGACACGGCTGGCGGTCGTTCCCAAGGAGGCGGACCCCTTGCAGATGCAGCCCGAACTGGAGGCCCGCGACCATCACCTGATGCTCGAAGAGGTCCGTCACCGACTGTCCAACAGCTATCAGCTCGTGGCGGCGCTGGTGCGCACCCAGCTGCGCGCGGCAAGCGGGCAGGAAGCGCGCGAGCGGCTGGAATGGGTGGTCGAGACGGTCACGTCGCTGGCGCGCCTCCAGAAGAGCCTGGCGTCCCTCGGTGGCGCCACCTTCGACAGCTACCTGCACGAGGCCTGCGCGGTCTGGCGCGATGTCTGGACCCATCAGGACATCAACATCGAGGTCGATGCCGACAAGGGCTTGCAGCTGCCCGACGACGTGGCGATCAACATCGCGCTGATCCTCAACGAACTGCTGACCAACTGCTTCGAACATGCGTTCAGGGACGGCCGCAGCGGCACGATCCACGTGCGCCTCAAGCGCGACACCGACACGGTGGCGCATCTGACCGTGCGGGACGACGGCTGCGGCCTTGCTCCCGACAGCACGATCGAGACGCTGGCCGGACAGGGATCGCTGGGCCTGTCGCTGTCGCGTTCGCTCGCCGCCGGCATCGGCGCGCGGCTTCACATCGGCCCCGCCTCACCGTGTGGAACGCTGGCGCGGATCGACTTTCCCTTCTGACGCCGCACGCCGGGGCGAGCGGCGCGGCGGAGCCGGGTTCGCGTTCCATGTTCCCGCTGGGTGAACCAAGATGCCCGCGGCGGCGTTACCTCGCGGGAGCCCTGTGCTAGGAGTGAGGATGAGGTCCACGGCCGGTGTGGCCGCGGCCCGCAATGGGGGCGTGGTGCGTGATGGACAACCCGCTGATCCGGAAACTTGAATTCGGCGCGCGGCTGGAGACTGCCGACCGCGCCCGGCTGGAGGAGATCTGTCGCCGCGCGCGCCGTGTCGAGGCGCGCACCGATCTCATCGAGCAGGGCGAACCGCCGAGCATGGTGCGCCTCGTGCTCGAGGGCATGGCCTATCGCTACAAGCTGCTGCCGAACGGGCGCCGGTCGATCGTCGGTTTCCTGCTGCCCGGCGATTTCTGCGACCTGCACGTGGCGATCCTCGGCCGCATGGACCACGCCATCGCCACCGCGGTGACCTCGACCGTGGTCGAGATCGATCGTGACACCATCGAGGACATCACCCGGACCGAGCCGCGCATCACCCGCGCCTTCTGGTGGGCCACCCTCGTCGACGAGGCGACCCTGCGCGAATGGCTCGCCAGCATGGGCCATCGCCCGGCCGACAAGCAGATGGCGCATCTCTTCTGCGAGTTGCTGATCCGCCTGCAGGCCGTGGGCCGCGCCAGCGTCGACAGCTTCCGCCTGCCGGTGACGCAGGACGAACTGGCCGACACCCTCGGCATCTCGGTCGTCCACGCCAACCGTGTGCTGCAGCAGTTGCGCGAAGACGGGTTGGTCACCATGCGCAACCGCACGGTCAAGATCCACGACGTCGGCCGTCTCTACGCCTTTGCGGAGTTCGATCCGACCTACTTGCATCTCGCGCCACCGCGCAACGAACCCGAAGCCGCCTAGGCGGAGGGCGACAGGCGGACAGGATCCGTTGCGGCACCGGGCGGTCGCGAAACGCACAACCCCGGAGACGACCATGGCCCGCTTCTATTTCGACATCGATGACGGCCTGCGTCTCATCCGCGACCAGGAAGGTGTGGAATTCGCCAGTCTCGGCGATGTCTCCACCGCAGCCATCGGCGTCCTGTCGCCGATCGCCTCCGACCACCTGCCCGACGGGCGACAGCGGGTCTACGTGGTCAAGGTTCGAGACGACACGGACCGCTACATCTTCGTGGCGACGTTGTCGCTGGTGTCCGAGCGGCTGGACTGAGCGGTTCCGGTTTCATCTCCTGATCGGAAATTCTGGATGGGTGCCTGCCGGCGCCGAATTCGCCGCTCACCCCCCCCATCCCTCCCGGCCTCGGGTCACGCGCCCCTCGGTGTTCGGCCTGCGGCCTCACCCCCACAAGGGGAGGCACGCCAGACGCACCACCACCTGCCAATCGGCCTTTCGCCTCGGCGCGCAGTCGCTGTCGCGCAAGCCCTTGCCTTCATCGTCCCCTCCCCCCTTGTGGGGGAGGGACAGGGGAGAGGGGTGGGCCGTACGGCACCGTGCCGGCGTGAAACGCCGGACCATCTCCCACCACCCCCTCACGCGCACCAGCGTGCCACGGCGATCGCGATCGCTTGGTGCAGTCGACCAGATCGCGCACCGACACCTGTTCGTTGGGCTGGTGCGACTGCGCCGGATCGCCGGGGCCGAAGTTGACGGTCGGCGTGCGGCCGAGCCCGGTCGGCAGGCCGATGTCGCTGTGGGCGCCGAAGCCCGACAGCACCGGCGACAGGCCGGCCGCCGTGACCGCGCCCTGGAATGCCCCGACGAAGGGATGGTCGGCCGGCACCTCCGCGCAGTCGGCGTCGAGAATCCATTCCACCCGGGCCGGATGCGCGGCGAGATAGGGGTCGGCCTGGCAGACCGCCGCCACATGCGCCTCGATCTCGCGCTTGACGTGGCCGCCGAGGCCGAACTCGTCCTTCTCGTGCGGCAGATACTGCACGTCGATGATGATCTCGGCCTTGCCGGCCATGGACGAGGGATGCTCGCCGGCCTTGATCTGGGTGACGATGATCTGGTTCGGCAGGTCCATCAGCGGATGGTTTTTCTTCGGGTCGAACATCCAGCGCCGGTTGAGGATGTCGAGCCCGTCGAGCATCTGCCGGCAGAGCTGGATCGCATCCACCGGGCCGCTGCCATACCAGGCGTTGGGCGTCAGCTCGGCGTGGCCGCCGATGCCGTCGATCACGATCCGCCCCCACAGGATCCCGTGGCAGAGCGGGGCGATGCGGTTGGCGGTCGGCTCGGTCATGATGCCGGCGTCGGCCGAGAAGCCGCGGTCGACCATGGCGAGCGACCCCATGCCGCCGATCTCCTCGTCGACCACCGTGGTGAAGACGATGTCGCCGGCAAGCGGAACGCCGGCCTCCTTCAGGAACTCCACCGCCATCAGCATCGACGCGACGCCGCCCTTCATGTCGATGGTGCCGCGGCCGCGCACGAAGCCGTCCTCGACCACGGGCACGAAGGGATCGCTCTTCCAGTGTTCGGCGGCCCCCGGCGGCACCACGTCGATGTGGCCGGTGAGCATGATCGAGCGCCCGCCGCCGCTGCCCTTCAGGACGCCGCCGAGATTGGGTCGCCCCTCGAAGGTGCGGCCTTTGTTGGCGCCGGGCCGGCCTTCATACTTGGCATAGAGCGCCGGGCCGTCCGGGTCCCAGAGATCGGTGGTGAAGCCGAGCGCCTCGATCCGCTTCTGGAGATAGAGCTGGCAGTCGCGCTCGCCGGGGCCGGCCTTGGTCGGGTCGTTGAGCACGATCGAGGGGAAGCTGACGAGATCGCAGAGCGTGGCGACGATGCGGTCCGCGCCGGCCTCGACGAGGGCGGCAATGCGGTCTTCGGTGGCGGTCATGGTCATCTCCGGCGAGTGGTGAGGGCGTCGGCGACGAGGACGGCGACGAGCAGCGCCCCGACGATGCCGACCTGCCAGACGGTGTTGATGTTGAGGCGCAGCAGCGCGGTCTGAAGGGTGACGAGCAGCAGCACGGCGGCCAGCACGCCGGCCACCCCGCCGCGTCCGCCGAAGATGCTGACCCCGCCGAGCAGCACGGCAGTGAGCGAGGTGAGTTCGAGATTCTGGCCGATGTTCGGCCGCGCGCTGCCGAGCCAGGCGAGCGACACGAAGGCCGCCGCCCCGCTGGCAAGGCCGCTGAGGCCGTAGACGATCAACCGCGCCCGGTCGACCGGAATGCCGACCAGTCGGGCGGAGCGTTCGTTGTCGCCCATCGCCACCAGCCAGCGACCCCAGGAGGTGGCGGAGATCACCACGCCGGCGACCAGGAACAGCGGCAGGGCGAGGGTCAGGAACGGCAGGGGAATCCCGGCGAGCGCGCCGCGGCCCCAGGGCGTGAAGGCGGCCGGCACGCCCGACTGTGCCGCGCCCCCGGTGAGTGCCACCGCGCTGCCGGAGAAGACGTAGAAGGTGGCGAGCGTGGCGATCAGCGGCAGAATGCGCAGCCGCGTTACCAGCAACCCGTTGCCAAGGCCGAGCGCGAGCCCGATGCCGAGGCAGGCGAGTGGCAGCAGTGTGGCCGGCAGCCCGGCCGAGACCGCCATCATCGCCAGCACCGAGGCGAGCGAGACGATGCCGCCGACCGACAGGTCGATGCCGGCGCCGCCGGCCAGAATCACCAGCGCCTGCCCGAGCGAGACCAGCGCGAGGATCGACGAGAACTGCAGGATCGTCGTCAGCGTCGAGGCGGTGAGGATGCCGGGGCTGAGGAGGGCGATGCCGGCGACCAGCAGCACCCACAGGCCGGCGAGGATCGCGAGCGTCGGCGATTGGCGCAGTCTGGCGGTCATGCCGGCCTCCGCACGAGGCGGCGAAGCCCCTCGCTGCCAGCGCCGGCTTCCAGCCCGAGCACGATCAGCAGCATGGCGCCGGTGACCACCGGCTGCCACAGCGACGGCACGCCGACCAGCAGCAGCCCGTTCTGCATCAGCCGGATCAGGATCACGCCGAGCACGGTGCCGACGAGGGTGCAGCGGCCGCCGAGGATGCTGGTGCCGCCGAGCACGGCGGCGGCGATCGCCTCGAGCGGCAGGGTCGCGCCGATGGTCATCGACACGTTGCGGTAGGTGGCGATGTAGAAGGTGGCGGCCAGGCCGGCGAGCGCGCCGGCGACGACGAAGGTCATCAGCCGGATGCGGGTCACGGCGATGCCGGAGAGGCGCGCCTTCTCGTCGGAATTGCCGACGGCAAGCAGATGCGGCCCAAAGGGCGTGCGTCGCAGCAGCACGAACACGGCGAGATAGGCAAGCCCGATCAGCACGATCGCCGGCGGGACGCCGAGGACAGGGGTTGCCACCAGATCGGTGAGGCCGGTCGGGATGCCGGACAGCCAGGCGCCGCCGAGCGTGAGGAAGATGCCGGCGCGGTAGACGCCGAGCAGGCCGAGCGTCGCGACGATCGCCGGGATCTTCCCGAAGGCGACGACGGCGCCGGCGACAAGGCCGAGCGCCGCGCCGGCCAACGGCCCGGCGATGCCGGCGAGCGCCGGATCGATGCCGGCCATCAGCAGCTGGCCGACGACGATGGCGGCCAGGCCCATCGCCATGCCGATCGACACGTCGATCGCGCCCATCGCCAGCAGCAGTGTCATGCCGAGCGCGGCCAGCAGCAGCTCCGTGCTGTTGCGCAGGACGGTCAGCAGGTTGCCGGGGGTGAGGAACACCGGGGAGGCGGCGGCAAAGACGAGCGCCGCCACGAGGCAGGCCGCAGCCAGCGTCGCTTCCCGGCCGCCGAGGAGGCGGGTCATGGCTTTCGCGCTCCGGTTTCGGGTCATGAGACGGCGCGCGGCCGTCCGGCACCTCGGGAGACGAGGCGGGGACGGCCGCGCGGGCGGTCAGAAGTCGAACTGGTCGACGTTGTCGGCGGTGAACACCGCCGGCTCGCCGAGCAGCAGGATGCCGGTCGCCGGATCATAGGTGGTCGGGCTGTCGAAGCCCGGCAGCTGGACGCTTGCCTCGAAGGGCTTGCCGTCGATCAGCTGCTTGCCGGCCCAGACCGTGAGGTAGCCGAGCTTGGCCGGGTCCCACAGCACCGAATAGCCGAAGGAGCCACTCTTCAGATAGGAGCGGGCGGTGTTCGGGCTGCAGTAGCCGGTGCCGATCACGCTGCCGATCTTGCCGGCGGTCTCGATCGCCTGGCCGACGCCGGGGCAGGTGGTGGAGGCGACGCCGATGATGCCCTTGAGATCCGGGTTGGCGGCCATCAGGTCGGTGGCGATCTGGGCCGCGCGGTCGGCGGCGCCGCCCGCATACTGCGGCTCCAGCAGCGTCAGCTTCGGATACTTGTCCTTGGCGCGCTCCTGCATGAAGCCGATCCAGGCGTTGAGGTTGGAGGCGGTCGCCTCGCCGGAGACGATGGCGACGGTCGCCTCCTCGCCGACCCGCTCGACCATCTCGTCGATGATCGCATAGCCGAGGCCCTGGTCGGTCGCCTGCGCGACGTAGACGGCGCGGCCGGAGTCCGGCGCGTCGCTGTCGGAGGTGAACAGCTTGACGCCCTTGGCCTTGGCCTGCTCGACCACCGGGGCGATGGTGGAGGCATCGAGGACGCTGACCGACACGGCGCCGACGCCCTGGTCGATCAGGTTCTGCACGATCTGCAGCTGGTCGACCGGGTTGGTGTCGACCGGGCCGGAGTAGATGAACTCCACGCCGAGGTCGGCGGCGGCCTTCTTGCCGCCCTCCTCCATGGCGTTGAAATAGGGGATGCCGATCAGTTGCGGCACGAAGGCGACGGTGTTGGCCGGATCGGCGCTCGCCGGGAGGGCGCCGGTGGCGAGCAGAGTCGCGGCGAAGAGGGTGAGTTTCAGCTGGCGCAGCATGGTCGAGTTCCCGTTCTGGTTGGACGTGCCGTCATTGCTGTTTGTCGAGTGCCCGCACGTCCGGATGGGCACCCGTGATCAGGGAGACGATCTCCTCGGGGTCGGTCGCGTCGCGGCGGCGTTCGGCGACCTTGCGGCCACGGCGGAACACGGCCATGCGGTCGGAGACCTCGAAGACGTCGGCGATGTTGTGGCTGATCAGGAGGACGGCGCAGCCGCGGTCGGCAAGCCGCCGCGTCAGGTCGAGCACCTTGCGCGTCTCGGCGACGGCGAGTGCCGCGGTCGGCTCGTCCATGATCACCAGCCGGGCGTCGAGATAGAGCGCGCGGCAGATCGCCACCGCCTGGCGCTGGCCGCCCGACAGGCTGCCGACGGGGGCGTCCGGATCGGAGATATGGGCGTCGAGTTCGTCGAGCAGGCGCCCGACGACGTCCTTCATCTCGCGGCGACGCAGGAAGGGCACCCCGGCGACCCGGCGCACGATCTCGCGGCCGAGAAACACGTTCTCGGCAATCGAGAGATTCTCCGACAGCGCCAGCTCCTGGAAGATCGTGGCGATGCCGACGTTCGCGGCATCCTGAGGCGAGGCGAAGGCGACGGGCGTGCCGCCGATCGTCAGCGTGCCCTCGGTCGGGGCATGGGCGCCGGCCAGCACCTTGATGAAGGTGGACTTGCCCGCGCCGTTGTCGCCGAGCAGCGCCAGCACCTCGCCGGCATTCACGTCGAGATCGACGCCGGACAGGGCGGTCAGCGCGCCGAAGCGCTTGGTGAGGCCCCTGGCCTCGAGCAGCGGTGTCGGCATGGTCCCTCAAAGCTCCTGTTGCCGGTCCGGATCTGTCCGTGCCCGGTCAGTACCAGCCGGGCCGGACGCCCGTGCCCAGCATCTCGTCGTAGACGTCGGTGCGCCGGTCGCGCAGCACCTGGTTGAAATCGTTCCAGTTGCGCCGCCGCCGGGCCTCGGCCACGTTGATCATGGCGAGCAGGATCTCCTCGCGGTCGGGGCTTGCCGGCCCTGCCACCGGCCAGCCGGTCTGGGCGACGATCAGGCTCTGGCCGATGAAGGGCTGGCCGCGTTCGGTGCCGACCCGGTCGGCGGCGACCACGAACACGGAATTGCTGTGGGCGGCGCCCATGACGATGATGTTGGCCATCGCCTCGCGCGTCGGGTCCTGGCCGGGGATCGGCACCCAGTTGGTCGGCACGCACATGATTTCGGCGCCCTGCAGCGCGGCGAGCCGGAAGCTCTCGGGAAACCAGCAGTCGTAGCAGATGTGGCAGCCGAGCCGGCCGAGCGGGGTCTCGAACACCGGAAAGCCGAGGTCGCCGGGCGTGAAGTAGAGCGCCTCGTCCCCCCAGAGGTGAACCTTGCGATAACGGCCGATCAGGCCGCCGGGACCGACGATCACCGCCGAATTGAACAGCTTCTCGCCGTCGCGCTCGGTGATGCCGGCGACGATGTGGACGCCGAGCCGGGCCGCTGCGGCCATCCACGCGGCGGTGCTCGGCCCCTCCGGCACCGGCTCGGCCAGCGCCCGGGCTTCGGCCCGGGTCTGGAACACGTAGCCGGTGTTGCACAGCTCCGGCAGCACGATCAGTTGTGCCCCGGCGGCGGCCGCCTCCTCGATCAGTTCGAGGCCGCGGGCGACATTGGCGGCCGTCTCGCCGATCCGCGGCTCCATCTGGATCGCGGCGACCGTGACGGGGGCTTCGGCAGGCTTCATCGGCTCGGATCCTCGTCGGCGGGCGGGAGATGCGCGTCAGTCGCGGGCGGTCAGCCAGTCCAGCATCTGGATCACGAGCTGGCGGAAGCCCGGCCAGGCCACGAAGTCGTTCGGCAGCCAGTGCGGGCCGATGTCCGAGGTCCAGACCAGCGTGCGACCGAGGCCATGACGGCCGGTGACCAGCAGCGGATGGCCGCCTTCGTCGTCGGGCAGCGCGGCGATCAGCTCCACGTCGGGGCCGGCCTTGATCCGCACCTCGTTGGCACCCAGCAGCAGCGGCCAGTCGGTGCCGAGGCCCGCGACCACCGGATGCTCCGGCTTCAGCACCTTCGCGGTGAAACCCTCGGGGATCTCGAGCCGGTCGTCATACGGCAGGCATTCGACCGGCAGCGCGGCCTCCACGGCCGTGCGGGCCCAGCGCGCCTTGCCGTCGATGCCCTGGAAGCTGAAATAGCCGCCGAACATGGCCAGACCGCCGCCGGTGGCGGCGTAGTCGCGCAGCAGCTTGAGGCGGTTCGGCACCGGCTTGCCGTGCAGCCAGACGTCCGGATGCAGCAGCAGCGAGTTGGCGCCGACGTCGGAGAGCAGGATCGCGTCATACTCGGACAGGCCGTCGAGGGTGAAGGGCAGCGCCTCGACCGCCACATGGGCGGCCATGTGCTCCACCGCATAGTCGCTGTCGGCGAGCAGCTTCAGCAGGGGGCCGGCGCCCGAATGGAAGGTCACGCTGCCGAACTGGTCGAACCCCTTGTAATGGGTCGCCGAACTCATCCAGGTCTCGCCGACCAGCAGCACTTTCTTCTTGGTCACCGTCTGCTCCTTGTCTTGCTGGCCCGTCATCGGGGGATGCGTCGGCGGATCGTCATCACCGGCCTCTGGCCGGAGGCGACCCGTCGAGCCTCGGCCAAGCCGTGCCTTCTGCGGTCTGCTTGCGCCGGATCGGCGCCTGAACCGTTTCGATCTACGGCCAGCTTAGACTCGAACCGTTTCGATCATCAAGCCGAAGTTTTCGACATATTGCCCCTTTTTGCAGCGCAAAATGCGCAAGATTGCCGCTTGTCGGAAAAATTGAAATGGTTCAATCATTGTGCAACACCGCTCGGCGGGCCAGTCCGCCGGCGTAATGAAGGGGACCCGACATGACCCTCGATCGCCGCAGCTCCGCCTCCTCGTTTTTCCGCCCATCCCGCCGGATGGCGACCTTCGGCCTTGCGGCCGGGCTCGCCGCCGCCGCGCTCGGCCTCGGCGCGCCGTTCGCGGCCACCCCGGCGTCGGCCGCCACCAAGGTGACCTTCGTCCAGGAGTGGCCGGTCGCCGACGGCTTCTGGATCCCGTGGATCCTCGGCAAGGAAAAGGGCTTCTACGCGGAGGAGGGCATCGATCTGGAGATCATCGCCCCGCCGACCGTCGCCGACACGATGAAGTTCCTCGGCACCGCCAGCGCCGACGTCGCCTTCACCACGGTGATGGACGTGATCTTCGCCAAGGAGCAGGAAGCCCCCGTGATCGCCATCGGCCGCTATGGCCGCAGCAACAACTGGGGTCTGCTCAGCAAGGCCGGCAAGCCGGTCGATCTTGCCGGGCTAAAGGGCAAGTCGGTCGGCATCTACAACGACGCCTGGAGCATGGCCCAGCTCTCGATCATGCTGAAGAGCGTCGGCCTCGCCCCGACCGACCTCACCCTCGTCACCGCCGCCGACGACACCGTGCCGCTTCTCCTGCAGGACCGGGTCGACGCCATCACCGGCATCACCAATGCCGAGGGCACCGGCATCCAGGTCGCCGGCGAACAGAAGGCGGAATTCCTGCCCGCCATCGACCACGGCGTGCCCAACACCCCGATCTTCATGCTGGCCGCCAACACCGACTGGCTCGCCGCCAATCCGGAGCTGGCCAGGGGCTTCCTGCGCGCCACGCAGAAGAGCATCGTCTACGCCATCGCCAACCCGGATGAGGGCACCGCCGCCTTCGCCGCGGCCTACGCCAAGGCCTATGATCCGAAGTTCATCTCCACCCAGTGGGCGGACACCATTCCGCTGTTCGGCACCCCCGGCGCCGACCTGATGGTGATGAGCGACGCCGACTGGAGCGCGCTGCTGGCCGCGGTGGGCGAACTCGGCATCGTCAAGGCCGTGCCGGAGGCGACCAGCCTCTACACCAACGACTACCTGCCGAAGTGAGCCAGGCGATGGCCGATCCGGCGTCCCGCCTCGTTCCGGCCTGGACCTATCGTCCCGGGCCGGACGTCTCCCCCGCGCCGCCGCCCGGTCTGGTGGCGGCGCAGGCCCTCGCACGGTCGGCGGCCGCGGCCGGCCTTGCGGCGGCAGCCCCCGGCGTCACCGAACAGGCGATCGAGGCGGCCGCCGGCGCCCATCTGCGTGCCGCCGGCATCCAGCATGTCTGGACGATCACCAACGTCGGCGTCGGCGCCAACGCGCATATCTGCTTTCCGACCCATCCGCCGACCGATCTGGCGGTGGCGGAGCGCGATGTGGTGATGATCGACATCCACCCGGTCACCGCCGACGGCTTCTGGGGCGACTGCACCCGCTGCCGGGTGATCGGCGACCATCCGGACGCCGTCGCCGCGCTCGCCGATCTGGAGGCGATCCACCGCGAGGTGCTGGCCGCCTGCCGGCCCGGCATGCCGGCCTGCGACCTGTTCGGGATCGCCAGCGCCCGGCTGGCGGCCGAGGGCTTCGAACTGCTCGACCTTCTCGCCAACATCGGCCACGGCCTGTCGCCGGGCGCGGCCTATCTCGGCGGCTTCATCGATGCGGGCAACGCCACGCCGATGTGGGGCGCCTGGGCGATCGAGCCCTTCGCCGCCCGCGGCGGCATCGCCGTCAAGGTCGAGGATCTCGTCTGGTTCGGCCGCGACGCCTGCGTCGTGGTCTGACAACATCAAAGGAACCCGCGATGGCGCAGGCTGCAATCCCCAAGCTCGCGCTCGACGGCGTCGGGCGGACCTTCGGCGAGACGGTGGCGCTGGCGCCGACCGACTTCACCATCGCCCCCGGCGAATTCGTGTCGATCGTCGGCCCCTCCGGCTGCGGCAAGAGCACGCTGTTCAACATGGTGGCCGGCGTGCTGGCCCCGACCGCCGGCCGAATCCGCATCGACGGCGACGATGTCACCGGGCAGACCGGCCGCGTCGGCTACATGCTGCAGAAGGACCTGCTGCTGCCGTGGCTGACCGTGGTCGAGAACATCGTGCTCGGCGCCAGCCTGCGGGGCGGGGCCACCGCCGCCCAGCGCGCCGAAGGCGTGGCGCTCGCCCGCCGCTACGGCCTCGGCGACTTCATCAACCACTATCCGGCCGCGCTCTCCGGCGGCATGCGCCAGCGCGTGGCGCTGATGCGCACGCTGGCGATGCACCGCGACCTGATGCTGCTCGACGAGCCCTTCGGCGCCCTCGATTCCCAGACCCGGCTGGCCATGCAGCAGTGGCTGCTCAGCGTCTGGGCCGAGCAGCAGCGCACCGTGGTCTTCGTCACCCACGACATCGACGAGGCGATCTTCCTCGCCGACCGCGTGGTGGTGATGACGCCGCGCCCGGGGCGCATTGCCGAGGTGCTGGCGGTGCCGATCGAGCGGCCGCGCCCGCTCGCCTGCCTCACCGGCGAAGCCTTCGTGGCGATCAAGCGCCGCATCCTCGATCTCATCTACACCGACGCGGGGACGCTGACCCATGCAGCCTGACCTCTCCCGCCGCCGCCGCCTGCTGCTCGGCGTCCTCGGCCCGGTCGCCGCCGTGATCGTCGTGCTGGCGACCTGGGCCTTCTCGGTCTGGTATTTCGCCATCCCCGCCTATGTGATGCCCTCGCCGGCGCGCACCTTCGCCGCGATCGCCGCCGACTGGCAGACGCTCGTCACCGGCCTGCGCATCACCTTCGTGGAGTTCATCCTCGGCTTCATCCTCGGCGCCGGCGCCGGCTTCCTGTTCGCGGTGCTGATGGACGCGTCCTCGGTGGTGCGCGGCGTGCTCTATCCGATCCTGATCGCCAGCCAGGCCGTGCCGATCATCGCCATCTCGGCGGCGCTGACGATCTGGCTCGGCTTCGGCCTTGCGCCCAAGCTGGTGATCGTCGGGCTGGTGGTGTTCTTCCCCGTGGTGGTCAACGTGCTCGACGGCCTCGCCTCGGTCGACCGCGACATGCTCAATCTTGCCCGGTCCATGGGCGGCGGGCGCCTTGCCATCTTCCGGCTGGTCAAGCTGCCGGCGACCTACACGCCGCTGTTCTCGGCGCTGAAACTGTCGGCCACCTTCTCCGTCACCGGCGCGGTGATCGGCGAATGGACCGCCTCGACAAGCGGCGGGCTCGGGGCCTATCTTCTGCAGGCGAATTCTCGCCTCAACACGGCCGGCACCTTCTCGGCGATCATCTTCCTCGCCGGTCTCGGCGTCGCCGCCTTCCTGCTCGTCGTTCTGTCGGAACACCTGATGACACCCTGGAAGTCCTCCCCGAGGCGCGGCGCTGGTCGCGCTCCTACTGGCGGGAGACCGCGGCCGCCCGGACACCGACCGAAGGATGAGCGACGACGAGACGATCCCGGCGCCCGCACGGGCCCGGCCGGCGCGGCGGCTGACGATCCGCGACGTCGCCCAGTCGGCCGGCGTGTCGATCGGCACCGTCAGCGCCGTCCTCAACGACAGCGCCGTGGTGGCCGCCGACACCCGGCGCCATGTGCAGCGGATCATCACCGAACTGGGCTTCGAGCCCAACAATTCGGCGCGCAGCCTCAAGCGTGGCCGGATCTCGTCGATCGGCTTCATCGTGCCCGATCTCGGCAATCCCTTCTTTGCCGCCGTGGCCGAGGGCATCCAGACCGCGCTGGTCGGCCGCGACGTGCTGCTCGTCCTGTGCATGACCGGCGCCCGGCCGGAGCAGGAGGAATATTACGCCAAGGTGCTGCGCACCCAGCGGCTCGACGGCGTCGTCTACCTGTCGGGCACCGGCATGCCGAGCGCGTCGCTGATGGAACTGGCGCGCAAGGGCGCGGTGGTGTTCGTCGACGAACGGCTGCCCGGCGTCGACGTGCCCTTCGTCGCCGCCACCAACCGGCTCGGCGCGCGCGGCGTTGCCGCCCATGTCATCGCCGCCGGCCATCGCCGCATCGCCATCGTCAGCGGCCCGCCGCGCCTGTGGACCAGCGAGCAGCGCCTTGCGGGCTTTCGCGAGGCGCTCGCCGGAGGCGGGCTCGATCCGGACGGGGCAGTGGTGTTCGAGGGCGACTACGAGGAGGCTTCGGGCTATGCCGCCGCCAGCCGCCTGCTCGGCGCGGCGCCGGCCGGGGAGCGGCCGACCGCGATCCTCTGCGCCAACGACCTGATGGCCATGGGCGTGATCCGCTACTGCCGCGAGGCCGGCCTGTCGATCCCGCGCGACCTCAGCGTCACCGGCTTCGACGACATCCCGTCGTCGGCCTTCCTCGACCCGGCACTGACCACGGTCGCCCAGCCGGGACGGGAAATGGGCGCCGCCGCCGCCCGCTGGCTGCTCAACCTCTCCGGCATCGACACCGCCATGCCGGCCCGAACCGAATTCGAGACCCAGATCGTCCTGCGCGACTCGGTCGGGCCGGTTGCGGGGGCGTAGGGCGGCGGTCCGGGGCGTCGCGTTTCGCCCGCCCTCACGCCCGCCGCGCCGTTCCGGAAAACCGCTGGATCGCCTTGTAGACGAGGTCGGGCAGGGTGTCGGCGTCGAGCTTGGATTTGAGGGTCGAGCAGACGTTGGCCACCGTCTTGTAGCTGACGCCGAGTTCCTCGGCGATCTCGCCGTAGGACCGCCCCTCCGCCAGCAGCGACAGGATCTCCTGCTCGCGCCGCGTGAAGTCCGCAAACGCCGACCGGGCCGCGCGCTCGGGGGCGAGCGCCACCTCCATGGCAAGATCGGAGGCGATGTAGCGCTGGCCGGCGCGCACCCTGTCGAAGGCGATGGCGATCTCGCCGGGCGGGGCGTCCTTGTGGACATAGCCCGTCGCCCCGGCGGCAAGCGCCCGGCGCACCACGTTCGGATCGCGGTGCATGCTGAAGACGAGGATCGGCCGGGGCGGGTCGGCGGCGCGCAGGCGGCGCACCAGGCTGAGGCCGGCGAAGGCCTTGCGGTCGAAGGACAGGTCGACGATCACCACGTCCGGCCGCTCGCGGCGCCACAGGCGGAAGGCCTGCAGCGGCCGGGAGGCGGTCAGCACCTCGCAGGCCCCGCTTTCACTGAAGATCTGCCGGCAGCCCTGCAGCACGATCGGATGGTCGTCGACGACCAGGATCTTCGTCATCGTGCGTCGCTCTTTCCCATGCTTGTCACCGCCGCGTCGTCGCCGACCGGGAGCCGGATCTCCGTGCGCGTCCGGCCGTCCGCCCGGTGCGGCGGCATCCAGGCCCCGCCAAGCGCCGCGACCCGTTCGGCAAGGCCGATCAGGCCATAGCCCGGCTTGGCCACGGCCTCGGCCGGAACGCCGCTGCCGTCGTCGGTGACGACGACCGCGAGCCGGCGCCCGCCGGCGTCGAAGCGGTCGTCGATGGCCACCGTGATCCGCCGCGCCTCGCCATGGCGGATCGCGTTGAGCACGCTCTCCTGCACGAAGCGGTAGACGGTGAGATCGATCGCCTCGCCGTAGCTGCCGGTCAGCGTCCCGGCCTCCAGATCGATCCGTGCATCCGGGGCAAACCGCTTCACGCTGGCGATGCCGTCCTCGACGAGGTCGGCGACGCTGACCTCGCCGAGCGACATCGGCCGCAGGTCGGAAATGATCCGCCGCGTCCGCGTCTGGATCGCCTGCGCGAGGTCGGCGAGCGAGGCGAGATCCGCGCCGAGCCGGTCGTCGCCGGGGCGCTCCCGGCCGAGGCGGTCGATGGTCGCCCGGAGGCCGAACAGGTAGGGGCCGAGTTCGTCGTGGAGCTCGTGGGCGATCTGCTGGCGCTCGGCGTCCTGGATCCACAGCAGCCGGCGGGTCAGCTGCTGGTTCTCCTCCTCGCGCCGCGAAAGGGCACAGGCCACGTCGTTGAAGCGGTCGGTGAAGGGGCGCAGTTCCGGGATGCCGGGGTCCGGCAGCCGGACGCTGCCGCCGCCGTCCTGCAGGCGCAGCAAACCGTCGGAGATGACCCTGAGCCGGCTGAAGATGTGGTTGAGGGCGATGAAGGACACGCCCACCAGCACGAAGGTGTAGGCGATGGTGATCGGCATCACGAGGCGGAAGTCGTCCCAGACCTCGAGGATCTCGTCGAAGGAACTGCTCTCCAGCACCAGCGTGTAGACGTCGCCGCCGGGCAGGGCGACGGCAAGGTCGCGGCGGATCGGCTCCACGTCGATCAGCGCGACGAACCAGTCGGGCGGCGCGCTCTCATCCTCGTCGTCGTCATCCTCGACGCTGCCCTCGGCCGGGGCCGCCGCGGGCAGGACCCGCCCGTCGGGGTCGAGCACGGTGATTCGCACATGGCGGGCGCCGGCGTCGGCAAAGGACAGGCGTTCGACCCGCTCCGCCGTGTTGCCGGGCCGCTCGGCCTCGCGCTTGCGGGCGTCGAGCACCTGGGAGGCGATGTCGAAGGACGCGCTGATCTCGCGCTCCACGGCGATCCGCGCGTTGAACACCAGCGCGGTGGCGAGCAGCAGCCAGATCGCGGCGCCAAGCCCCACCAGCGTCAGCACGATCTTGGTCCGCAGCCGCATCGTGGCGGCCGGCGTCCGGCTGCGGGATGCCGCCTCCCGGGCGGCGGCGGGCGTGCCGATCTCGAAGGTGCTCATGGCGTCGTCTCCCCTGCGGCAAAGCGCGTGCGGACCTCGTCCACGGCTGCCGCATGGCTGCGCCCGCCGCGCCTGAGTTCGATATAGGCCTGCGACACCACGCCGAACCAGAGCTGGCCCCCATGGACGGGGTGCAGCGTCAGGTCGGCCAGCACGGCCTCCGGACTCTCCGGGCTGCCGTATTCCCCGGAAACCTCGGCGACCTGGGCGACGCGGTTGGCCAGCATGCGCCGGGTGTCGTGATAGACGGCCTCGGCGCGGTCGAGGGCGGCGCCGAGGCGCGCCGCGCGCTCGGGAACGGAGCCCGGCGCCGCCGGGAAGCGTTCGGCAAGCCAACGCGCCGGCTCGCGCTCGTCGTCGACCGTCAGCCAGTCGCCGGCCGGCCATTCGTCGGCAGGCGCTTCGGCGGCCGAGGGGGGCGGGGACGCGGTCACCGGCGCGTCGTCGCAGCCGGCGACAGCCAGCAGGAAGACGAGCGCCGGCAGGGCGCGCCGCTGCCTGCGGGAGCGGGCCGATCTGCGGGCAAGTCGCTCCCCGTCGCGCATGGCAGGTGACCCTCGGCTCTGATGAGGTGGATGTCGGATGTCACGGAGATATCACCCGAGGTCCAAGTATAGGTGCGACATTCGGGCTCATACGAATTAAAAAAATGTAATACGACAACGGTTTCGCCAGAAAATCCCGGAAAATGGCGCCCGGACCCGTCTCGGAATCACGGTGTCCCACAGCAGTCGGGAAGTAGTTCCCGATCCTGCCTGGGAATAGTGCTCAAGACAACGCCGCCGCCCCATGCGAGCAAAACGACGGAACGGGAGCCCGGACAGCCGCGGACCCCCTGAACGGACGCGATCTAAATCGATGCGATCGTTCCCGGGGCCGCTGGAACCAGCCGGATGCGTTCTTCGAACAAGAAACCATTTTCGGGGGGAGATCCCATGGTTCGATACCAGTCGACAGTGTCCAAGGCCGTGGTGGCGGCGTTGATTGCGGGCGGCCTTGCGGCCGGCACGGGTGCCGCCGTTGCGAACGACAAGCTCGTCGAACTCGCCAAGAGCAACGAGAACTGGGTCACGACCGGTCGCGACTATTCCGAGACCAACTTCAGTCCGATGACCCAGATCAACAAGGACAACGTCAAGAACCTGCGCTCGGCGTGGTCCTTCTCGACCGGCGTCCTTCACGGCCACGAGGGCACACCCCTCGTCGTCAACGGCGTGATGTATGTCCACTCGCCGTTCCCGAACACGACCTTCGCCCTGTCGCTCGACGATCCGGGCAAGATCCTGTGGCAGCACAAGCCCAAGCAGGACCCGACCGCCCGCGCCGTCGCCTGCTGCGACGTGGTGAACCGTGGTCTGGCCTACTGGCCGGGCGACGGCGAGACGCCGGCGCTGATCCTCAAGACCCAGCTCGACGGCCACATCGTCGCCCTCAACGCCGAGACCGGCGCCGAGTTCTGGAAGATGGAGAACTCCGACATCAAGGTCGGCTCCACCCTGACGATCGCCCCCTACGTGATCAAGGACAAGGTGCTGGTCGGCTCCTCGGGCGCGAACTCGGCGTGCGCGGCTACGTCACCGCCTATGACGTCAAGACCGGCGAGCAGGCCTGGCGCGCCTATGCCACCGGCCCGGACGAGCAGATCCTGCTGGCGGACGACTTCAACATCCACAACCCCCACTACGGCCAGAAGGGCCTCGGCACCGGCACCTGGGAAGGCGACGCCTGGAAGATCGGCGGCGGCACCAACTGGGGCTGGTACGCCTACGACCCGGGCACGAACCTCTTCTACTACGGCTCGGGCAACCCGGCGCCGTGGAACGAGACCATGCGTCCGGGCGACAACAAGTGGACCATGACGATCTGGGGCCGCGACATCGACACCGGCGAGGCCAAGTTCGGCTACCAGAAGACGCCGCATGACGAGTGGGACTACGCCGGCGTCAACGTGATGATGCTGTCGGAGCAGAAGGACAAGGACGGCAACGTCCGCAAGCTCCTGACCCACCCGGACCGCAACGGCATCGTCTACACCCTCGACCGCGAGAACGGCGACCTGATCTCCGCCGACAAGCTCGACGACACGGTCAACTGGGTGAAGGAAGTCCAGCTCGACACCGGCCTGCCGGTGCGCGACCCGGAGTTCGCCACCCGCATGGACCACAAGGGCCGCGACATCTGTCCGTCGGCGATGGGCTACCACAACCAGGGTCACGACAGCTACGACCCCGAGCGGCAGCTCTTCTTCATGGGCATCAACCACATCTGCATGGACTGGGAACCGTTCATGCTTCCGTATCGGGCCGGCCAGTTCTTCGTCGGCGCGACGCTGTGGATGTATCCGGGTCCGAAGGGTGATCGCCAGGCCTACGAAGGTCTCGGTCAGGTGAAGGCCTACAACGCCATCACCGGCGACTACAAGTGGGAGGTCATGGAGCGCTTCTCCGCCTGGGGTGGCACCATGGCGACCGCCGGCGGCCTCGTGTTCTACGGCACGCTCGACGGCTTCATCAAGGCCCGTGACGCCGACACCGGCGAGCTTCTGTGGAAGCACAAGATGCCGTCCGGAGCGATCGGTCACCCGATGACCTACGAGCACAACGGCATCCAGTATGTCGCCATCTACTACGGTGTCGGCGGCTGGCCGGGCGTCGGCCTCGTGTTCGACCTGACCGACCCGACCGCGGGTCTCGGCGCGGTGGGCGCCTTCAAGGAGCTCGCCAACTACACCCAGATGGGCGGCGGCATCATGGTCTACTCGCTGGACGGCAAGAGCCCCTACACCGAGGACGTGAACGTCGGCGAGTGGAAGCCGAACAACGGCTGATCTCCGGCCTTCTCCGGCGGCGCCCGAAAGGCCGCCGCCGGAGTTCCACCCGCCGCGGCGGGTCCCAGTTCCAGACCAACAACATCGATGAACCGGCGCACGCGCCAGGACTCGAAAAGCCGGCGTTCACGCCACACCGGGTGAGGGAAACGTCATGATCAAGAGCACGACCTTGAAGCGGCTACTTGCCGGCGCGGCCGTGGCCGCCGCCGTTGTGGTGGCGGGCCCGGCGCTCGCCAAGGACAAGCTGCGCATCTGTGCCTCCACCAAGGAGGCTCCCTATTCCGCTGCCGACGGCAGCGGCTTCGAAAACCGCATCGCGGCGCGCCTTGCGGTCGCGATGGATCGCGAACCGGAGTTCGTCTACACGGACAAGTTCGCCATCTACATCGTCGGCGAGTTCCTCGACGCGAAGAAGTGCGACGTGGTGATGGGCGCCGACGTCGGCGACGAACGCATGCTGACGACCGCCCCGATCTATCGCACGGGCTATGTCTACGTCAGCCGCGAGGACAAGAACTTCACCGGCGCCAGCTGGAACTCGATCGCCGACACCGATTACGGCCGCTTCGCGATCCGCTTCTACACGCCCGCCGAGGTGATGCTGAAATATGCCGGCAAGTGGGAAGACAACGCGGCCTATCTCTACGGCCTGATCAACTTCAAGTCGCGCCGCAACCAGTACAACCAGGTCGCCGCCGACCAGCTGGTGTCGGAAGTCGCCAACGGCGGGGCGGATCTCGCCATCGCCTTTGCGCCCGACGTCGCCCGCTACGTGAAGTCGTCGCCGGTGCCGCTGCGCATGACGATGATCGAGGACGAGATCGTCCGCTCCGACGGCAAGACGATCCCGCTGCAATACGACCAGGCGATCGGCGTGCGCAAGGACGACCGCGCCCTGCTCGACGAGATCAGCGCGGCCCTGCCGAAGATCCGCGGCGACATCGACGCCATTCTCACCGAAGAGGGCATTCCCCTCCTTCCGCCCAGCAGCTGAACGGACCCGCAGCGACGGCCGGCCTTGCCGCGACCCGCCGCTGCCGACCGGATTCCAACAAGGACAGAGCCGACATGTCATTCCGGAGGGTGAAGCCTCTTCTCCTGTGTCTTGCGGGTCTCGCGCTGGCGGGCACCGCCGGCGCCCAGATCCCGCTCTTCAACGTGGTCACCGGCGAGCCGCTCGACCTCAGCTACGCCCTCGAGGAGGGGCGCGACACCGAGGCGGTGAAGACGTTCCTCGAGACGGGCGTCAACATCTACAACGAGAACCCGGAGACCCTGAAGAAGGGCGAGGAGGTCTTCCTGACGGCCTGCTCGGGCTGCCACGGTCACCATGCGGAAGGCAAGATCGGGCCGGGCCTCAACGACGACTACTGGACCTATCCCGGCAACGACACCGACGCCGGCCTGTTCCGGACAGTCTTCGGCGGGGCGCAGGGCCAGATGGGGCCGCAATACGGCCATCTGACCCTCGACGACATGCTGCTGTCGATGAGCTGGGTCCGGCACATCTACACCGGCGATCCGGCGACCGCGACCTGGCTGACCCCCGAGCAGCAGGCGACGTTCAAGCCCTATCCCAAGACGACGCCCGAACCGGAGGAGTGATCCTTCGCGACGGCGCAGCGGCGGCGGCCCTCATCGGCCGCCGGCGGCGGCAGGGTCCTCGGGTGGCGCGGGACCTCTGCCTTCGAACGGGCGCCACCTTTGAACGCCGGGCGCAAAGCACCGGCCGAAACACCGAACGAACTGGGGAGAGAACCACATGAAGATCCTGCTCGTCGCCGCCTCCGCCGCGCTGCTCGGCCTTGCCTCCGTCGGCGCCGCCTCCGCCTATGACGGCACCAACTGCCGGGCGCCCGGCAACTGCTGGGAGCCGAAGCCCGGCTACCCCGACCAGGTCGCCGGCTCGAAATACGACCCGCAGCACGACCCGATGGAGCTCAACAAGCAGTCGGAATCGATCAGCGGCATGGAAGCGCGCAACGCCCAGCGCGTCGCGCATTTCAAGAAGACCGGCGAGTTCGTCTACGACGTGAAGAAGATCCCGGCCGAGTGACGGCCCGGCCGGGCCGGGGCGACGTTCCCCCGACCCGGCCATCGGCACCCTTTGCCCTTCCGGCAAGGTCCCCGCAGTCCGGAGCCCTCACCCGGATTGCCCCTGGGGGACTTTCGCCGCTGGCCCGGAGGCGAGACGCGAGGCCACGGTCACCATCCGTGCCTTTCGACATCTCCCTGGATCACCGAAACGCCCGACCGACGGTCCGTCGTCTCGCCTCCGCGGTCCCTGTTCAGACGCCGGCACCAGCGCATCGCCAGGGCGCGCCGCCGAACCGCGATGGATCGATCCGGACAATGTCCCATTCGCTGACACGGCCCCAGTCTTCCGATCCTGCGGTCCCTGACCTCGCTGCCGAGGACCTCGCGGACTGGCACGCCCGCGCCCTTGCCTTCGAGGCCGCCGTCGGGTCGGCCGTGATCGGCCAGTCGCGCGCGATCCGCCTTCTGACGCTCGCCGTCTTTTGCCGCGGCCATGTCCTGCTCGAAGGCGACGTCGGCGTCGGCAAGACCACCCTGCTGCGCGCCGTCGCCCGGGCGATCGGCGGTCCCTACGAGCGGATCGAGGGCACGATCGACCTGATGCCGACGGATGTGGTCTATGCCGCCTACATCGGCGCGGACGGCCGGCCGCGGGTCGACCCCGGCCCGATCCTGCGCCACGGCGCCGACCTGGCCGTCTTCTTCTTCAATGAGATCAACCGGGCACGGCCGCAGGTCCATTCGCTGCTGCTGCGGGCGATGGCCGAGCGCAGCCTGACCGCCTTCCAGGCCGAGCACGCCTTTCCCCATCTCCAGGTGTTCGCCGACCGCAACAAGGTCGAGCGCGAGGAGACCTTCGAACTGCCCGCTGCCGCCCGTGACCGCTTCTTCATGGAGATCGCGATCGACGCGCCGGCCGATCCGGAACTGCGGCGCCGGCTCGCCTTCGACACCCGCTATCACGACGCCGACGCGCTGGTGGCCGCCGTCTCCGAGGCGGTGCTCGACTTCCGCCAGCTCGGCGGCGTCGCGGCGGCGATCCAGTCCGCCGTCCACGCCGGGCCGGAGATCGAGGCCTATGTCTTCGCCCTGTGGGAGACCCTGAAGGCGCCGCATCTCCACGGCATCGACCTTGCCGGCATTGCCGTGGAGCGGCTGGTGCAGGGCGGGGCCAGTCCGCGCGGCGTCTCGGCGCTGGTGCGCGCCGCCCGCGCCAATGCCTGGATCGAGGGCCGCGACTTCGTGGCCCCCGACGACGTCGCCGCCGTGTTCGCCCCGGTCATGTCGCACCGCGTGTTCCTGACGCCGGCCTATGAGGCCCGGCGCGAGGCGATCGTGCCGGCCTTCATCGATGCGGTCTTCGCCAAGATCCCGACGCCGCGCCGGGGAGGCTGACCATGGCCGCCGCGCGTGCGTCCGACACAGGGACCGACACCGATCGCTCTTCCGGCGCCGACATCGGCACCGACGACCTCGACGCCTTCGCCGAGATCGCCTTTGCGGCGCGCGGCTCGCTCACCGGCGTGCGGCCGGGCCGGCACCGCAGCCGGGCGCTCGGCGCCGGCGGTGTGTTCGCCGGTCTCGCCCCCCTGATCGCCGATCCGGACCCGCGCCGCATCGATCTTCGGGCGTCCTTGCGCGATCCGTTCGGCACGCTCTGGGTCCGCCGGCATCGCCGCACGGTCGATGCCGAGGTGGTGGTGATCCTCGACGTGTCGGCCTCGATGGGCTTTTGCGGCACGGCCTCCCGGCCGGATCTCGCCCGCACGCTGGTCGGCGGTCTCGCCCATGCCGCTGCCCGCTCGGCCGACCGCTTCGGCCTGATCCTCGCTGGCGAGCAGGTGGAGCCGGATCCGTTGATGCCGCCGACCCGCCGCCGCGGTCTCGGCCCGCAGGCCGCCGGCCTCGTCGCGGCGACCGGAACCCATGGCGTCGGCGCGGCCGGGCTGATCGAGGCCGCCGACCTGCTGCCGCGCCGCCGCGCGGTGGTGGTGCTCGTCTCCGACTTCACCTTCGAGGAGGAGGTGCTGGAGGACCTGCTGGGCCGTCTTGCGATCCACGACGTGCGACCGGTGGTGCTGCGCGACAGCGCCCTCGACCGGCCGGATCCTGCCTTCGGTCTCGTCGATCTTCAGGATCTCGAGACCGGACACCGCCGCCTCGTGCTGATGCGGCCCGCTCTTGCCGCCCGCTGGCAGGCCGAGGCGGACGACCGCCGGCGGCGGCTTGCCGACATCCTTGCCGTCCACGGTCTCGAACCGATCGAGATCGTCGACCAGATCGATCCCGTGGCGCTTTTCGAAGCGCTCGGGGCGGGGGGAGGGGCACCGTGACCGGTGACGACCGGCATCGCCGCCCGGAAGCGGCCGCCTCTCCCTCCTGCCATTCCATTCTGCGCCGCACCCGCAAGGCCGTGCGGCTGCTCGCCCTGGCGTCCGGTCTCCTTGCCGCGCTGCCGGTCTCGGCGGCCGAGCCGACCGTCCGGCTGGAGGGCCCGCGCGCCTATGGCTGGTGGATCGGCGACCTGCTGCCGCTGGTGGCGACGGTCGAGGTCGACGCCGGCCTCTCGCTCGACCCCGCCTCCCTGCCGCGGGTGCGGGCGGTCGACTACTGGCTGGACCTGCGCCGCCTCGACGTCACCGAGGAAGCTGCGCCGGAGGGGCGGCGGCGCTACCGGCTCGCCCTCGACTACCAGACTTTCTATGCGCCGCTCGAACCCAAGGCGATGACGATCCCGCCGGTGGTGCTGCGCTTTTCCGGCGAGGCCGGAGTCGCCGAGGTTCGGGTGCCCGGCTTCACCTTCGTCACCGCCCCGATCCGCGAGATCATGGCGCCGACCGTGCCGGAGGCGATGCAGCCGCTGCGCCCGCTCGGGGTGATCGACACCCGGCCGTCACAGGTGGTGGCGGCCGCGGGGGCAAGTCTCGCGTTGCTCGCCCTTGCCGGCCTTGCCTGGCATCACAGCCTCGGCCCCTTCCGCCGCCGGCCGCGCCCCTTTGCCCGGGCGCTGCGCGAGGTGCGCCGCAGCCTTGCCCGCGGTAGCGACGCCGCCGCCCTGCGGGCCGCGCACCTCGCCCTGCACCGCGCCTTCGATTCCGCATCCGCCCGCACGCTGCTCGCCGGCGACCTCGACCGGTTTCTGGCCACCCATCCGGCCTATGTCGCGGCCGAAGACGGAATCCGGGACTTCTATGCCGCCTCGCGCCGGCTGTTCTTCGGCCGCGGCCTGCCGGACGGCGGTGGACGCGACCCTGCCGGCACCGACCTCGTGGACCTCGCCCGGCATCTCGCCGCGATCGAGCGGGGAGGGGCCCGATGAGCTTCGAGCGACCGCTGCTGCTCCTGCTGCTGGTCCTCTGTCTCGTCCCGCTGCTGCTGCGGGCCGAGCGCCGCTCCCCCCATCCAGCCCTCGGCGTCCTGCCCGCCGATCCGCTGTCGCGCCTCGTCACGCTCGCCCTGCGGCTGGCCGCGATCCTGCTGTTTGCGGCGCTCGCCCTGGCGCTCGCCGGGCCTCATCTCGGCGGCGGCACGGTGGCCCGCGAAGGGGTCGGCGCCAACATCGTCCTCCTGTTCGACCGCTCGTCGAGCATGAACGACAGCTTTGCCGGCCGCGCGCCGGACGGCGACGAGGAATCGAAGTCGGCCGTCGCCCGCCGGCTGCTGCGCGACTTCGTCGACCGCCGCCCCCATGACCGCATCGGCGTGGCGGCGTTTTCCACCTCGCCGATGGCGGTGATGCCGATGACCGACCATCTCGACGCGGTGCGCGGCGCGGTCGACGCCATCGACCTGCCGGGTCTCGCCCACACCGACGTCGGCAGCGGCCTGGCCATGGCGCTGACCCTGTTTGCCGACGAGGCGGACCTGAAGTCGCGGGCGCTGATCCTCGTCTCCGACGGCGCCGCCGTGGTCGAGCGCAAGGTCCAGGACCTGCTGCGCACCATGGTCAAGCGCGATCCGGTCAATCTCTACTGGCTGTTCATCCGCACCCGCGGCAGTCCCGGCCTGTTCGAGGCGCCGGGCAAGGCCTCCGAGGACACGCCCCACGCCCGGCCGGAGCGTCATCTCCACATCTTCCTGCAGAGCCTCGGCATTCCCTACCGGGCGCTGGAGGCGGAAAGCCCCGAGGCGATCGGCCGGGCGATCGCCGAGATCGACCGGCTGGAGACCCGGCCGATCACCTATCTGGAACAGCTGCCGCGCCGCGATCTGGCGCCGTGGTTCTACCGCTTCGCCGCCGTGCTGGGCCTCGTCCTGCTCGCCGCCATCCTCGCCGAACGCACGCTGGTACCGGGCGGCGCGCCGCTTGCCCCCGTGGGCCGGCCGGGAGTGCGCCGGCCGGGAGGCGGACGATGAGCGCGCCCGCTTCGACCCTGCCGGTCCGGATCGCGACGGCGAAGCGCCGCGCCGGTGGCCGGCTGGCCGCATTCGCCCGCGACCCGCTGACCCCGCTCCTCGTCCTGCTTGCGCTCGCCGGCCTGGCAGCGGCCGCCGTTGCCGGCTGGCAGGTGCTCGCCGGCAAGCGGACGAATGCGGTGATCCGGGACCTGGCCGCCGGGCGGGACATTGCCGTTCCCATGGACGCGCCGGCCGAACTGCTGCTGGCGCGCGGCGACTTCCTCGTCCGCTATGACCGGGTCGATGCGGCGGAGGGGCTGATCGAGCCGATGACCCGCGCCGGCCGCCCCGATCTCCTTGCCGACCTCTGGTACACGATCGGCCACGGCCGGATGCTCACCGCCTTCGAGGGCGTGGCCGACCAGGACGTCGACGCGGCGACGCCGCAGGTGCGGATCGCCAAGGAGGCCTATCGCCGCGCGCTCGCCCTCGAACCGCAGGCCTATGACGCCAAGGTCAACCTCGACCTCGCCATGCGGCTCGTGCGCGATTTTCCCTCGTCCGAGGCGGAAGGGTCGGAGGATCCGGAGGCGCAGCCGAAGAACCTCTGGACCGACCTGCCCGGCCTGCCGCGGGGGTTGCCGTGAGACGCCGGATCACCTTGCGCGCCGTGCTGGTCGCCCTCGTGGTGACGGCGGCGCTCGTCGCCTCCTTCCGCCCCTCGGTCCTGCGCGAGGGCCGGGTCCACGACCTGATGTTCGTGGTCGACATCACCGGCAGCATGAACGCCCGCGACTACGAGGCCGGCGGCCGCCCGGAGAGCCGGCTGGACCGGGTCAAGGCCGCCCTGCCGGAGGCCTTGCGGCGGCTGCCCTGCGGCTCGCGCGCAGGCCTGTCGATCTTCACCGAGCGGCGCAGCTTCGTGCTCTTCCTGCCGGTGGAGGTCTGCGAGAATTATGCGCCCGTCGCCGCGGCGATCGGGCTGCTCGACTGGCGGATGGCCTGGGAGGGCGACAGCCGCGTCGCCGACGGGCTGTTCCATGCACTGGAAACCGCGAAGGGCCGCGGCTACGACGTCGTCTTCCTCACCGACGGACAGGAGGCGCCGCCGCTCCCCTGGACCGGCGGGCCGGCCTTTGACGGCGAGGCCGGCGCGGTCAAGGGCCTCGTCGTCGGCGTCGGCGGCAGCGCGCCGATCCAGATCCCGAAATTCGACGATCTCGGCCGCGAGACCGGCTTCTGGGGTGTCGACGACGTGCCGCACGAATCCCGCGTCGGCCCGCCGCCGCCGGGCGCGGAAAACCGCCCCGGCTGGCACCCGCGCAACAACCCCTACGGCGAGGTTCTCGTCGGCACCGAGCATCTCACCGAACTGCGCGCCGACTATCTGCGCGATCTCTCGGCCGCCCTCGACCTCGGCTTCGTCCGGCTCGAGACGGGGACGGATCTCGCCCGGGCCATCGCCGAGACCCTGCCCGGCCGCCGCCTGCCGAGCCTTGCGGATCTTGCCCCCCTCGCCGGCGCGGTCGCCCTCGCCCTCGCGCTCGCCGCCTTCCTGCTGCCGGCCCTTCGCCGGGGCGCGCACCGCCGCGCCGGCCCGCAGCACATCTCCCGGATCGACATGACGAAAGGTACAAAGATGCGTTCACGATACATGCCGGTCTCCCGGAATGCCGCCACCCTCCTCGCCGCCGCCGCGTTGGCCGCCTGCCTGTCGGCCGGCGATGCCGCGGCCCATGGCCCGACGCCGCAGAAGGTGGAGGAAGCGATCGAGGTCGGCGCGCCCTGCGAACTCGTCTGGTCGACGCTGCTCGACTTCGGCGCGATCGCCAAGTGGTATCCGGGCCTTGCCAAGGTCGAGGCCGAAGGCGCCTCCGAGCGCGGCGCCACCCGCGTGATCACGCTGGAAAACGGCGAGACCTTCACCGAACGGCTTGACGAGGTCGACCGGGTCGGCCAGGCGCTGACCTACCGTCTTGCCAAGGAAAACCTCAAGGCGCTGCCGGTGAGCTTCTACACCGCGCGCATGGCGGTGACGCGCGAGGGGCCGCAGGGGAAATCCTGCAAGGTCGAATGGTCCGGCAGGCTCTATCGCGGCGACACCACCAACGAGCCGCCGCCCGAACTGAGCGACGAAGCCGCCGTGACCGCGATGAGCAGCTTCTTCCGCACCGGGCTGGAGGGCCTGAAGAAGGCCGTGGAATGAGGCGCCGGGCCGCGGCGCTCGCCGGTCTCTGCCTGCTTGCCGCGAGCCTCCAGGCGCCAGGCCCCTCACTCGCGGCGGGCGAGGACATCGGCGAAATTCTTGTCGTCTCGCAGGGCGCGGCGACATTGACGCGGCTGCCCGCAGACGGGTCGCCCCGCCTGCTGGCGCTCGCCCGCGCGCCGGCGGGCATCGCCGTCGATGCCGCGGGCCGCGTCGCGGCCGTGTCGCACCCGGAACTCGGGCAGGTCTCGCTGATCGATCTTGGCGAGGACACGGTTTCGGACGGGCTCGACATCGGCGGCCAGCCCTTCGGCATCGCCTTCACGGAGGAGGGTCGGCTGCTCGTCACCGACTGGAGCCGCGATCTCCTCGTCCGTCTGGACCCGGCGACCGGCGAGGCCGAGGAGCTCGCCGTCGGCACGGCGCCCTCGGCGGTCGTGGTCGATGCGGCGCGCGGGATCGCCTACACCGTCGACCGCGAGAGCGACCGGGTGAGCCGGGTCGATCTGGCGGGTTTTTCGGTGACGGGAACGGCCGGCGTCGGCCGCGCGCCTTTCGCGGCGGCGCTGTCGGCGGACGGGGCGTGGCTCCATGTCGCCAACGTCCAGAGCGGCGACGTCAGCATCGTCGACACGGCGTCGATGACGGAGGTGGCGCGGGTGGCGATCGGCGGCATGCCTTACGGCGTCGCGGTCGATCCGGCCACCGGCCTCGTGCTGGTGACCGATCAGGAGGGCGGACGGCTGGTGATGGTCGACCCGCAGGCGCGGCGCGTCCGCGGCGAGGTCAGGGTGGGGGACTATCCGGAGGCCGTGGCGGTGACCGGGGACGGTCGCGCCCATGTCGCCAACTGGTTTTCGGACACGGTCGCAACGGTGGATCTCGCCACGCTGAAGGTCGAGAGCACCGAGGTTGCGGCCGGTCCGCGGATGCTCGCCGTGCTGCGGGGCGCGGCGGGGCGGGCTGCAACGAACGGGTGGACTGCAACGGACAAGGGCAGGGGGAATGGGCAATGAACGGATGGAAGACAAGGGCCGCGGCGGGGCTTGCGGCATGGTTCGCGATGGTGGGGGCGGGCGTCCCGGTCGGGGCCGGTCCGGCCGAGACGGCGGAGGCGGACACGCCGCCGGTCGTCGCCGAGCGCCAGCAGCTGATGGTGCGGCTGATCAAGGCGACCAAGGTGCCGCGGGCGATGGTGAAGGGCGAGCGCGACCATGATCCGGCGGCGGTGCGCGCGGCGATGGCCGAGGTGATCACGGCGGCAGCGGCCCTGCCGGGCCTGTTTCCCGAAGGGTCGGGGGAGGGGAGCCACGCCCTGCCGACGGTCTGGGACACCCGTGCCGACTTCGACGCACGGCTGGCCCAGATCGAGCCCCATGCGGCGGCGCTGGCCTTTGCGGCCGACGCCGGTCCGGACGCGCTGGCGTCGGCCTTTGCCGAATATATCGCCGTCTGCGACGGCTGCCACGCGGTCTACCGCAAGCCGGAGTGAGCGGGCCCTGCCTGCGCAAGGCCCGTCCGCATCACGGCGTGACGACCTCGTCGACCGACGACACCTCGTAGGTCCACACCCGGAACGACTTCAGGGTGTGCGGGCCGAAGGAGTTGATCAGCGGGATGTCGGTCGCGTCGCGGCCGCGCGCGACCACAATCCGGCCGATCCGCGGCTTGTTGTTGCGCGGGTCGAAGGTCCGCCAGGCGCCGTCGAGATAGACCTCCATCCAGGCGCTGAAGTCCATCGGATCGACCACAGGCACGCCGATGTCGCCGAGATGGCCGTTCACGTAGCGGGCCGGAATGTTGAGGCAGCGGCAGAGCGTCACCGCCAGATGCGCATAGTCTCGGCAGACGCGACGCGCTCGTGGAAGGCTTCAAAGGCGGTGCGGGTCGAGCGCGCCTGCATGTAGTCGAACTTGATGTGGCCGTTGACGAAATCGCAGATCGCCTGGACGCGGCCCCAGCCCGGCGGCGTGTTGCCGAACATGTCCCAGGCCGTCTGGCTGAGCCGGTCGGTCTCGCAGTAGCGGCTGCCCATCAGATAGACGAGGCAATCGTCCGGCAGCTCGGCCACGGGCACTTCGCGCGCGTCCGGCACGATCTCGTCGAGCTTGCCGTCGTCCTCGATCGTGGCGTCGCCCCAGATCATCAGGTCGCCGGCCGGCGCGACAAGCCGCCGGCAGCGGTTGCCGAACATGTCGCGGTAGGTGGTCGTCGGAACGTCCGGCATCGTGAACACGGTTTCCGGTGTCCGCAGGTCGGCAGCACGGTCGTCGTGGACGGCCAGCAGGCAGACCAGGGCGGTGGGCTGCGGGCAGGTCAGCGTGATCTCATAACCATAGCGGATCAGCATGGGTCTCGTTCTGCCGGACATCGGCGGCGGTCAGCGTGACGGAAACGGTGAGCCGTCGAAACGACTTGCCCGCGGGGGATCATAGACAGGCGTGTGCACTGCGTCAAAAGTCGAGGCGTCTCGTGGGTGCCGCAATTTCGGGCGCCGCCCGGGGCCAACTGCCCCGATTGCGGGCCATGCGCCGACGGGTTGCGGACGCCGGCATCCGCAGACGGACGACACGACTTGCCCTCGACAACGTCGCAACCGGCGCGGTGTTCCATCGGGGCGAGGCCGACACAGACGTGCCGCCCGGCCGGTGGGCGCGGGCGGCACGGATATCGTGTCAGGCGGTCAGCCCGGGCGGGACTTGCCCTTGTTGCCCGGCGCCACCGAGGCGGCCTTGACCTGGCTGCCGAAGGAGGTGTCAGCCTTTGGAGCTGCCTTTTCCTGCTTTGGCTTTTTCAGTTCGCGGTTGCTGCGTTTCTGTCCCTTGGCCATGTCCGAACGTCCTTTCGATCAGATGCGTGCCGTCACCGTCAGCGGGGGCGCGGGCAGCCTCGAGGCTTTCCTGCGTCGCGACGCGCTCGTGGCGTTCGTCGTCGTTGCGGATGCGATACTGGGGCGAGTCGCCGCGCGGCGGCAGCGTGGCGGTGATGTGGAAGCGCCGGCGAACTGGGAGGGATGGCCGAAGCCGCCCTTGAGCCGGACGGCCTGGCCCACCGCGAACAGATGGGTGGAACTCTGGCTCTGCACCTGGCGCACGGGGCGCTGCCGGAAGACCGACGGGGTGGAGGAGACGGCGATGGAAAGGGGGGCCGTGACGGTGGCTGTCATGGTGTGGGGTGGTCCTTTTCGAGAAGGCTCGCGAGCTGGGAGGGCTGGATCGGCACCATCTGCTGCGACGAGCCGGGCGTTCCGATCGAGGGCAGGAACAGGAAGGATCCGACCCGGTGCCATGCGATCTGGGAGAGGCCGTCGATCGATTCCTCGTCGTGGTCGACCCGGTAATCTCCGGCTGGCTGGGGCGTGTCGAAGCCCGGCAGCAGGAAGGGGGACGAGAAGGAGGCGACGGTCTGGACGGTGCGGGTGGTCATCTGCGGACGCTCATCGGAGATACTCCGCAGGAGCGTCGTGAGACACGTCCCGCAACCAGTTCCATCCGAACCGGAAGATCGCGCCGGCTGCCAGTACATCCGTGGTCAGCGCGGTCGATCGTTCCGGGTTCGAATGTAGCGACATGCGCGCCTGATCGCTCCGACCGGGTCCGATCATCGCCGCTGCCAGTACATCCGTGGTCAGCGGGATCATCGGTCCGATATCGGATACGGCGACACGTGCGCCGGATCGGCGCATGTCATTCGCTATCGAGAATTCGGTGGTGAGTGGCGGGTCTCTGACACCGCAAAAGCCAAACGGCCAAATCAACGAGTTCCGTATATGCGCCCGGATCGGGTTTCATACAAGGCGCAGGCGCATTTTATTTTGATTTTATTTCAGTGCGGCCGCGCAAGACATGGCGGCCGCGTGCTGCGCTTGTCCAGAACGGCCTCACGCGGCCGACGACGACCTTGCGACCTGCTCGAAGGCATCCTCGACGAGGCTGACGTGATGCAGCATCGCGGCGTGGGCGGCCGCGGCATTGCCGGCAAGGATCGCCTCGACGATCACGTCGTGCTCGGCAAAGGACAGCGGCAGCCGGCCCGGCGCCCGGAACTGGGCGTTGCGGAAGGGCGCCAGCCGGCGGCGCAGGCCGGCCGCAAAGTCCGACAGCACCGGATTGTGGGCGCCGGCATAGATCTGGAGATGCAGGCTGATGTTGGCGGCGGCATAGGCGGTCTGGTCGCCGGCCTCGACGAGGTCGCGGGTCGACTGGTGCAGCGCCTGCAGGCGGCGGCGCTCCACCGGGTTCATGCCGAGCGCGCAGAGCCGCGCGCAGGTGGCCTCGATCTCGGCCATCGCCACGAACAGCGTTTCGAGGTCCCTGGAGGTCACCTCGGCCACCACCGCGCCGCGGCGCGGGCGCACGTCGATCAGCCCGGTCGTCTTCAACTGCCGGATCGCCTCGCGCACCGGCGTGCGGGAGGTGCCGTAGCGCTCGGCGAGCATGTGCTCGTCGAGCCGGCTGCCCGGCGGCAGCGTGCCGTCGATGATCGAGTCGGCGATCTCCCCGGCAAGAATGTCGGCCCGGGTCATCGAGCCGGCGGAGGGCGTGTCGCGCATGATGTCGAGGCGTGTCCCTGGTCGCTCGCGGTCCCGCGCGCCGGCACAGGCCGGATGCCGCGAGGACCATCGGCCAGATCATGCACAGATTCTCGGCTGCATACAGGCTGAACTTTCAGCAGCGATGACATCTATTTATGCATGCAGTTGGAGAAAATTGCATGCAAGATTGCGGTCAAGGATGCACGGACATCCGGCCTTACCCATCGTTCCCGAGATCTGTTCGCGCCGGCCTCCCGGGCGTCTTCACGCTCGCCGGACCCGGCTGCGACCGCCACGCGCCGGCCTGTCGCCGGACATATCCAGAAGAGGGGGTGCCACGCCCATGAACCGCCGCGAGTTCCTGAAGACCACCACCGCCACCGCGCTGGGCGCCGCCGCCGGCGTTGCCGCGCCCGCCTTCATCAACAAGGCCCAGGCGCAGTCGCGCGCCGAGACGCTGCTGATCGTCTCCGAGAGCGGCCCGAACAACATCGACATCCACGGGGTCGGCACCAACGTGCCCGGCTACGAGGTGTCGTGGAACACCAACGCCCGCCTGCTCAGCCACGGCATGAAGACGGACGAGACCGGCAAGCAGCTCTACGACCGCGACGCGATCATCCCGGAACTCGCCGAGGACATGACCGTCGGCGACATGTCGGCGACCTTCAAGCTGCGGAAAGACGCCACCTTCCACGACGGCACGCCGGTGACGGCCAGGGACGTGAAGTGGTCGCTCGACCGCGCCGTCAGCGTCGGCGGCTTCCCGACCTTCCAGATGAAGGCCGGCTCGCTGGAAAAGCCCGAGCAGTTCGTGGTCCTCGACGACCACACCGTCCGCGTCGATTTCCTGCGCAAGGACCGGCTGACGATCCCGGATCTCGCCGTGATCGTGCCCTGCGTGATCAATTCGGAACTCGTGAAGTCGAAGGCGACGGCCGAAGATCCCTGGGGCCTCGACTACACCAAGGTCAACGGCGCCGGCGCCGGCGCCTACAAGGTGGTGAAGTGGACCGCCGGCACCGAGGTGGTCTACGAGCGCAACGAGGACTGGAAGCTCGGCCCGATGCCGAAGGTCAAGCGCATCGTCTGGCGCATGGTGCCGTCGGCCGGCAACCGCCGGGCGCTGCTGGAGCGCGGCGACGCGGACATCTCCTACGACCTGCCGAACAAGGATTTCGTGGAGCTGAAGGACGCCGGCAAGCTGAACATCGTCTCGACGCCCTATTCGAACGGCGTCCAGTATCTCGGCATGAACGTCACGAAGCCGCCCTTCGACAATCCGCTGGTGCGCCAGGCCGTCGCCTGCGCGGTGCCCTACCAGAAGATCATGGACGCGGTGCTGTTCGGCCTCGCCAAGCCGATGTTCGGTGCCGCCCCCGGCACGCCGACGGAAGCGAAGTGGCCGCAGGCGACCACCTTCAGCACCGATCTGGAGAAGGCGAAAGCGCTGCTGACCGAGGCCGGCTATCCCGACGGCTTCGAGACGACCCTCTCCTTCGACCTCGGCTTTGCCGGCGTCAACGAGCCGCTCTGCGTACTCGTGCAGGAAAGCCTCGCCAAGGTCGGCATCCGCACCACGATCAACAAGATCCCGGGCGCGAACTGGCGGACCGAGCTCAACAAGAAGGAGCTCCCGCTCTACACCAACGTGTTCTCGGGCTGGCTCGACTATCCGGAATACTTCTTCTTCTGGTGCTACCACGGCAACAATTCCGTGTTCAACACCATGAGCTACCAGTCGCCGACCATGGACGGCTTCATCGACGGCGCCCGCGCGGCGGCGGCCGCCGGCGACACGGCGGCCTACGAGGCCGACTGCAAGGGCTTCGTCGACCTTGCCTTCAAGGACGTGCCGCGCATCCCGCTCTACCAGCCCTACGTCAACGTCGCGATGCAGAAGAACGTGTCGGGCTACCAGTACTGGTTCCACCGCCGGCTCGACTACCGCGCCCTCGTCAAGGAGGCGTGACCCGGCGGGCGGGCCGCCCGATCGGTGGTCCGCCCCTTCGCGACCATGAGACCGCCGGACCGTCCGCGGCCCGGCTTCCCTCCTTCACCGGGAGCAGCCCCATGCTCGGCAAGATCCTGAAACGGCTCGGGACCGTGGTTCCCAGCCTGATCGGCGTGGTCATCGTCACCTTCCTCCTCACCCGGGTGATGCCCGGCGATCCGGCCGCCTATTTCGCCGGCCCCGCCGCCACCCCGGAGGCGATCGAGGAGATCCGCCGCAGCCTCGGTCTCGACCGGCCGCTGCTCGAGCAGTTCCTCGCCTATGTCGTGGATCTTGCGCAGGGCGACCTCGGCACCTCGCTCACCACCGGCCTGCCGGTGATGCACGAGATCACCACCCGCCTGCCGGCCTCGGCGGAGCTGACCCTGCTCGGCCTGATCGTCTCGATGGCGATCGCCCTGCCGCTCGGCGTGCTGGCGGCGGTCAGGCAGGGCTCGTGGATCGACCATCTGTCGCGGGTGATCGCGACGGCCGGCGTGTCGCTGCCGGTGTTCTTCACCGGCCTGCTGCTGGTCTACGTCTTCTACTTCATCCTCGGCTGGGCGCCGGCGCCGATGGGGCGGCTCGACTTCTTCTTCTCCGATCCCGAGCGCGTCACCGGCTTCTTCCTGATCGACAGCCTGCTGATGGGCGACCTGGAGCTGTTCCGCGCCGCCTTTTCCCAGATCTGGCTGCCGGCGCTCACCCTCGGCATCTTCTCGCTGGCGCCGATCACCCGCATGACCCGCGCCTCGATGCTGGCGGTGCTCGCCTCCGACTTCGTGCGCACCGCGCGGGCGAACGGCCTGCCGCCGGGGAAGGTCGTGATCACCTACGCCTTCCGCAACGCGCTGCTGCCGATCATCACCACGCTCGGCATGGTGTTCTCCTTCCTGCTCGGCGCCAACGTGCTGGTGGAGAAGGTCTTCGCCTGGCCCGGCATCGGCTCCTACGCGGTCGAGGCATTGATCGCCTCCGACTTCGCCCCGGTGCAGGGTTTCGTCCTCGCCATGGCGATCCTCTACGTCCTGCTCAACCTGCTGATCGACATTCTCTACGGCGTCATCGACCCGCGCGTGAGGATCGAAGCATGACCGCGACCCCCACCTCCCTGCCTGCCGAAAAGGCCGCCACCGGCCTGCTCGCCCACGCCCGCCACATCGTCACCGAGAACCCGGTGACGGGCCTCTCCTTCGGCCTGTTCATCCTGTTCCTGCTCGCCGGCCTCGTCGGACCTCACGTCGTGCCCTACGATCCGCTGGCGAGCGACACCGCGGCGGCGCTGGCCCCGCCGAGCGCCGCCCACTGGTTCGGCACCGACCAGCTCGGCCGCGACATCTTCAGCCGCGTCGTCGTCGCGACCCGGCTCGACATGACGATCGCCATCGCCTCGGTCGCGCTCGTCTTCGTCGTCGGCGGCCTCGCGGGCCTTGCCGCCGGCTATTTCGGCGGCTGGACCGACCAGGTGGTCGGCCGCATCTGCGACACGATCATGGCCTTCCCGCTGTTCGTGCTGGCCATGGGCATCGTCGCGGCGCTCGGCAACACGGTGACCAACATCGTGCTCGCCACCGCGATCGTGAACTTCCCGCTCTATGCCCGCGTCGCCAGGGCCGAGGCCAACGTGCGCCGCGACGCCGGCTTCGTGCAGGCGGCCCGGCTCTGCGGCAACGGCGAATGGCGCATCCTGCTCGGCCAGATCATGCCCAACACCCTGCCGATCATGATGGTGCAGGTGTCGCTGACCATGGGCTACGCCATCCTCAACGCCGCGGGCCTCTCCTTCATCGGCCTCGGCGTGCGTCCGCCGACCCCCGAATGGGGGATCATGGTGGCGGAGGGCGCCGCCTTCATCGTTTCGGGCGAATGGTGGATCGCCTTCTTCCCCGGCGTGACGCTGATGCTCGCCGTGTTCTGCTTCAACCTGCTCGGCGACGGTCTGCGCGATCTCGTCGACCCGCAGCGCCGCACGTGAGGGAGGCCGCGATGAACGTCCACACCAACCATCCCCCGGTGCCGCTGCTGGAGGTGCGGGGCCTCACCGTCGAGTTCGCGACACGGCGCGGCACGGTCCGCGCGGTCGAGCAGGTCGATCTCGACGTCGCCAAGGGCGAGACGCTGGCGATCGTCGGCGAATCCGGCTCGGGCAAGTCGGTCACCTCCTACACGGTGATGCGCATCCTCGACCGCGCCGGCCGCATCGCCGAGGGCAGCATGACCTTCTCCGGCGTCGACCTCGTCGCGGCGAGCGAGAAGCAGGTGCGGGCGCTGCGCGGCCGCGAGATGTCGATGATCTTCCAGAATCCGCGGGCCGCGCTCAATCCGATCCGCACCGTCGGCCGGCAGATCGAGGACGTGCTGAAGGAACACGCGCTCGCCGGCTCGGCGGATGCCAAGGAAAAGGCGATCGCGGCGCTGACCGAGGTGCGGATCGCAAGGCCCGAGGAGCGCTACGACGCCTATCCCTTCGAATTGTCGGGCGGCATGTGCCAGCGCATCGTCATCGCGCTGGCGCTCGCCTGCCGGCCGCAGCTGCTGATCGCCGATGAACCCACCACCGGCCTCGACGTCACCACCCAGAAGGCGGTGATGGACCTCGTGATGGAGCTGACCCGCGCGCGCGGCATGTCGACCCTCCTGATCACCCACGATCTCGGCCTTGCCGCCGCCTATTGCGACCGGGTGATGGTGATGGAAAAGGGCCGGGTGGTGGAGACGGCGCTTGCCGGAACGATCTTCAAGGCACCGAGCCACGCCTACACACGCAAGCTGATGCGGGCGACGCCGCGCGGCGGCGTGACCTTGCGCGACTTGCTGCCCGAAGGCAGCGACCTGACCCCGCCCGAGCCCAGGCCCGCGGCCGCGACCGACGGGACGCCGCTGCTGACCGTGACGAGCCTCGTCAAGGAATACCCGAAGAAGGGCGTCGGCCTGACGCTGGCCAGGCTCATGGGTCGCGGCACGGACGAGGATCTGACGCCCTTCCGTGCCGTCGACGGCATCTCGTTTGCCGTCGGACGCGGCGAGAGCCTCGGCCTCGTCGGCGAATCCGGCTGCGGCAAGTCGACCACCTCGATGATGGTCAACCGCCTCACCGACCGTACCTCCGGCAGCCTGGTCTTCGACGGCATCGACATCGGCGCGATCCCGGCGCGGCAGTTCGCCCGCTCGCCGCTGCGCCGCCGCATCCAGATGGTGTTCCAGGACCCGACCGACAGTCTCAACCCGCGATTCCAGGTCGGCCGCGCCATCGCCGACCCGATCCTGCGCATGGGCACGCCGATGAACGGCGCGGCGCTGAAGGCGCGGGTCGAGGAACTCGCCCGCCTCGTCGGCTTCCCCGAACACCTGCTCGACCGATTCCCGCACCAGCTCTCCGGCGGCCAGAAGGCCCGCGTCGGCATCGCCCGGGCGATCGCCCTCGACCCGGATCTCGTCATTCTCGACGAACCGACGGCCGCCCTCGACGTCTCGGTGCAGGCGGTGGTGCTGAACCTGCTGCAGGATCTCAAGATCAAGCTCGGCATGAGCTACATCTTCGTCAGCCATGACCTGGAGGTGGTGCGGCTGCTGTGCGACCGGGTGGTCGTGATGCGCGCCGGGCGGATCGTCGAGCAGGGGATGACGCGCGAGGTCCTGTCGAACCCGCAGGACCCCTACACCCGCGAACTCCTGTCCTCGATCCCGCATCCGCCGGTGTGACAGGCGTCTGTGACGGGCCCGTCTGAGCGGAAAGGTGGCGGCCGGGCGCACCGCCTCCCTGTCACTCACCCTGTCACTCACCCTGTCACTGGGCCAGCCGTTCGCCGTTCATGGTCAGCGTCACGATGATGCCGTCGGCGGACCAGTCGGTCTTGATCGATCCGCCAAGCTGGCCGGTGACGCTCCTGTTGAGGAGCTTGCTGCCGTAGCCCGCTGCGCCGGTGTCGACGACGGGAGGCCCGCCCCGTTCGGTCCACACGACGCAGACCTCCTCGTCGGAGGAGTTTCCGGTGATGTCCAGCATGCCGGACGTCGCCGACAGGGCCCCGTATTTCAGCGAATTCGTCGCAAGCTCGTGGACCACCAGCGCCAGCGTCGTCGCCGACTGCTCGCCGATGCCCATCCGGGGCACGGCGACGCGGACGCGCCCGCTGAACGCGCCGGTGTCGTCATAGGGCGCCAGCAGCACGGCGATCAGGTCGCCGAGAAGGGCGGCGCGGCCCTGGTTGCCGGCGAGGGGGCGGACGAGGTCGTGGGCGCGGCCGAGCGCCCTCAGGCGCAGGGTGAGTTCCTGCGCCATGTCCTCGACGGTCTCGGCCGAGCGCGAGGTGAGCGAGGTGAGGCCGGCGGCGATCGCCAGCAGGTTCTTCACCCGGTGGCTCATCTCGCCGGCAAGGAGTTCATGACCCTCCTCGGCCTGCTTGCGCCCGGTGACATCGAGGAACACGCCGGACATCCGGCCCTCGTGCAGCCCCTCGTCGTTTCCGAGCCCGCGCGCGGAGATCCAGCGGATTTCCTGGCCGACGAGGATCCGGAAGTCGATCTCGTAGGCCCCGACCAGCGCCCGGGTGGCATTGAACGCCGCGCGTACCCGGTCCCGGTCCGCGGGGTGGATGCGCGAGGAGAGATCCTCGAAGATGACCTTCTCGCTTGGCGGCAGCCCCCACAGCTTGAAGGCCTGCTCGTCCATCGCAAAGGCGTCGGTCTGGACGGTCCACGACCAGAGCGCGACACCGGCCGCGTGCAGGGCGCGCTTCAGGCTGCTGATGTGCCAAAGGGGATGACTCTCGTCGCGAAATGGCATGGAACCCACCCTCATGTGCTTCTTCGAGCAGAGACCGGCCGAGCGTAGCCGGTGGTTCCCGCGAATCTTTCGTGTCCTGCGGCGACGGGCAGAGGACACTGGGGCCAAGAGTGACGCGTTGGCGTCTCCGGAGCAACTGCGGATTGATGACGTCGACCGGACCTTGCCGGACGGACGGTGGCGGGAGCCCCAGGCACGAAAAGGAGGGCGGCCGGACGAGAGCCCGGCGTCTTCCTCGCGATCGCCCGCGAGGACACGGACGTCGTGGCATCTCGAGATGCGAGAGCCCGGGCGGCGCCCCTATCCGCGCAGGGACACGCTGAGACTGCGTCGCTCTCCAGGATGAGTGCGTCCACATCGGCGATGTCGTGACCGCCGTTCGAGCGGATGGCACTCAGGATTTCGGGGCGGGTGATCCGCTCGCGGCGCATCGCCGCCTCGCAGAAAAGGCCGTCCCTGGCCAGCAGCGTCGGCTCCGAGCGGACCGCCGCCGCGAAGGTGGCCGAACGCACCGACGTGTAGGTGACGGCATATTGCGCCAGGATCAGCAGCGCCAGCGCGGCCGCGCCCTCCGCCAGCGCGACGGACTCCTGCAGGACGATCGCCGAAAGCGTCGAGCCGAGCGCGACCGTGACGACCAGATCGAAGGCATTCAGCTTGGCCAGCGTGCGCTTGCCGGAGATCCGCAGGAAGATCACCAGCGTCACATAGGCGAGCAGGCCGACGATGATCGTCCGGATGATCCCTTCCCAGTCCTGGAAGAACATTGCGCTCCAGTCCATGTGGTCCCCCGTTCATTGCTTCGGAGCCCGCCGGGGCCGATCGTCTTCGGTCTTCGGTCTTCGGTCTTCGGTCTTCGGTCCCGGACGTCAGGGCGTGCCGTGGGACGCATCCCCGAGCGTGTCGGCCATGGTCGCGCCGCGCTGGCCCATGGGGCGCGGCGCGCCGGTCGTCGTGTCCCGCGCGGTCTGGTGTTCCATCTCGGCGTTGATCTCCGCCCCGACGATGACGATCAGGACCGAGATCCAGATCCACAGCATCATGCCGATCACCGCGCCCAGCGATCCGTAGGTCGCGTTGTAGTCGGCGAAATTCTGCAGGTAATAGGAAAACCCGGCCGAGGCCGCGACCCAGACGAGGGTGGCGAGCCCGCCGCCCCAGGTGATCCAGCGCCATTTCGCCCGCTCGCGGCTCGGCCCGAAGCGGTAGAGGACCGAGATGCCGGTCCCGACGGCGAGGAGCAGCATCGGCCAGCGCAGCAGGTCGACGATGGTCTCGGAGAAGTCGCCGACCTGCAGCAGCGCCAGCATCGCCGGCACGATGCCCACGGCGACGATCATCAGGATGCCGATGGCCATCGCGCCCAGCGTGAACGAGAAGGCGAGCAGGTTGACGTGGATGAACGAGCGCTTCTCGCGTTCCTCGTAGGCGATGTTGAGCGCCTCGAACAGCGTCTTGACCCCGTTGTTCGCGCTCCAGAAGGCGGTGGCGAAGGCCAGCAGGAAGCCGAAGCTGAGCGCTTCGCGGTCCTGGTCGGCGAGGCTCTGGAGCTGGCTCCGGATCATGTCCACGCCGCCGCCGGGCATCAGGCCGCCGAGAAACGCCACGTGGTCGGCCACCGTCGTCGGGTCCGCGACCAAGCCGTAGATCGACACGAAGGCGGCGAGCGCGGGAAACAGCGACAGCAGCAGGTAGAAGGCGCTGCCGGCGGCAACGAGCGTGATCCGGTCTTCCGACGCCTGCTGCCACACCCGCCACAGGATGTCCTTCCACCCGGCCGCCGGGATCTGCGACGGCCGGCTGGCATCCCGCCCGCGCCCGTCGGCCCGTCTGGCCGCAAGGCCGCCGGCGTCGTCGCGGCTGGCGTCATCGTGGTTGCTGGTCTCGTCCGACATGTCGCCCCCTGTGGCATTGCTCTGAATGCCAAGCGGGAGGCGCGCGATTTGTTCCCTCGGCCAGGGAGCGGGGGCCGGAGCTTCGGACCGGAGAAGCCGCCGATCGATCGCGCTCCCGCGCGGCGCGACCCTGG
>NZ_MCRJ01000012.1 GCF_001720135.1 Methylobrevis pamukkalensis | reverse complement strand
AGTGGTCGATATAGTAGAGGTCGTGCTCGCGCGGGCCTGGATCTTCTCCGGCCGGTCGATCTCGCCGCGCAGGCCGTTGATCTGGGCCCAGCCGGTGACGCCGGGCTTGACCTTGTGCCGGGCGAAATAGCCGTCGACCACCTCTTCCCAGAGCTTCTGCTCGGTATGGGCGTTGACGGCGTGGGGGCGCGGGCCGATCAGGGAGAGTTCGCCGCGCAGCACGTTGACGAGTTGCGGCAGTTCGTCGATCGAGGTGCGGCGGATGAAGCGGCCGACCTTCGTCACCCGCGCATCGCCCTTCGTGACGACCTTGGCCGCGGACGGGTCCGCCATCTCGTGGAACATCGAGCGGAACTTCATCACCTCGATGACCTCGTTGTTGAAGCCGTAGCGCTTCTGCCGGAAGATCACCGGACCGCGGCTCTCGGCGCGCACGGCCACGGCCGTCGCCAGCATCAGCGGCGACAGGACGACGAGGGCGAGCGAGGCGAAGATCACGTCGAAGATGCGCTTGGCGATCCGGTCCCAGCCGGCGATCGGCTTGTCGAACACGTCGAGGAAGGGCACGCCGCCGATGTAGGAATAGGCGCGCGGACGCAGGCGCAGCTTGCTGGCATGGGCGCTGAGGCGGATGTCGACCGGCAGCACCCACAGATTCTTGAGGAGCTGCAGGATCCGGTGCTCGGCGGTGAGCGGCATCGACACGATCAGAAGGTCGACGGCGGCGAGCCGGGCGAAGATCTCCAGTTCGCCGATGTTGCCGAGCTTGGGATAGCCGGACACGTTTTCCGGCGAGCGCTCGTCGGCGCGGTCGTCGAAGATGCCGAGGATTTCGAGTTCCTTGCCGCCGTCGCGTTCCACGGCCCGGATCAGCGCCTCGGCCGGCGCGCCGCCGCCGACGATCACCGCCCGCTGCTTGAGCTTGCCTTGCCGCGTCCAGCGGCGGACCTGCCAGCCGGCCAGCGATGAGGCGAGGACCAGCGCCAGCGCCTCGGCGCCGAGCCAGAGGCCGAGCCAGGCGCGCGACACTTCGAAGCCTATGCCGCCGACGAACATGAAGGCGAGGAACAGGCCGACGACGATGCCGAGGGCGACCAGCGCCTGGCCGGTGCGCAGCGCCGGGCGCCGCAGGGCGGCGATGTCGTAGTTCGACGCGATCTGGCCGGCGAGGATCATCAGGATCGGCGCGCCGATGGCGGGCCCGGCATAGCCGGCGGTCAGCCCCTCCAGATCCGGCACCCACGGCAGCAGCGTTGCCGCGCCGAACAGGACCAGCAGCGAGAAGTCGAGCATCACCGCCATGCCGGAGACGATGCTGGCCGGGATCGATTCCTGGCGGAACGACATCGCCACGGCCCGGGCGCGGGCGCGAGCGTGACCTTGCGGGCCGTGCGCAGGCGTCGTTCGGGCGGCGCAAGCTTTGCGGGCGCCGTCTCGCCGGCAGCAGGATAGTCGGCGGTTCCTTCGTGCATCACCATCGTTGAGGCTTTCGGATCCGGATGTCGGTTGCGTTGATCGGGAGAATTGCGCGGGATCGCTCATGACGGCGTTAACGAAGGGCAATCCGAGGCGGATGGGGGCTGGGAATCCGGGATCATGCTTGTCGGAAGATGAATCCGGAGGGTGAAAAACGGGGGGAATCGCGCCGCGCCTGCGGAGGTCGGCGCAAGCCCGATGGCGGCCTGCGGGCTGCCGCATCCGACCGGAATCGGCTTGACGCGCTGATTACTGACGAATATTGAATATCGTCAGTAATCGAATTTGTCGGGTGTCCCAGGTGCCGATGCGGCCCGCGGACGACCCGGCCGGCCGCCCCGGGCGGAAGGACGACGGACATGGCAAGACCAATGCGCAACCGCGCCGAGCCGGACGAGGTCCGCGCCGCCATTCTCGAGGTGGCCGAGGAGCATTTCCGGCGGATCGGCTACCAGAAGACCTCCGTCGCCGACATCGCCGCCGCGCTGAAGATGAGCCCGGCCAACGTCTATCGCTTCTTTCCGGCCAAGTCGGCGATCGTCGGGGCGATCTGCAGCCGCGTCACCGCGGAAACCCAGGCGCTCGGCTTTGCGATCGCCGCCTCCGGGGGCACCGTCGCCGAACGGCTGACCCGCTATCTCGTCGAGATCCATCGCCACAACAAGGCGACGCTGATGAACGACGAGCGCCTGCACGACATGGTGTCGGCGGCGATGGAGGAAAACTGGACAGCGATCAAGGCCCATATCGAGGTGATGCGCGGCATCGTCTCGGGGCTGATCCGAGAGGGGATCGAGACCGGCGAATTCGCCGAAGGCGACCCGGACCTGCTCGGCCATGTGGTCAAGACCAGCTTTGCCGCCTTCGTGCATCCCAAGCTGATCGAGCAGTGCTGCGATCAGGACATGGAGCCGATCGCCCGCAAGCTGGTGGATATTCTCGTCAACGGACTGAAGAAGCGCGACTGAACCGGCCGCCCGCGAAGGGGCGACCGGTCGTTTCACCATGTCTGCCGAGTGACGAATTTCGATTGTCGTCACTCATCATCTGATTCTCAAGCGGGGTGTGTCATGACGGGGCGATGGACGAGTGCGGCACTGCTGATGCCGTTGCTGCTGGCAGCCTGCCAGGAGGCCGAGGTGGTGAAGGCGCCCGATCCCGTGGTGCGCGCCGAGGTGGTGCGCGTGGTGTCGATGGCGGAAAGCCGGTCCTACACTGGCGTCGTGACGCCGCGGCGGGAGACCCCGGTGGCCTTCCGCGTCGGCGGCAAGATGACCGCGCGGACGGTGGACGTCGGCGACCGGGTCGCCGCCGGCCAGCTGCTCGCAACCCTCGACGAGGAGGATTTCCGGCTGTCGCTGGAGAGTGCGGAGGCGGAGCTTGCCGCCGCGCGCGCCAATCTCGCCCAGGCCGAGACCGACCAGAAGCGCTACACCGACCTGGCCAAGGGTGGCATCGTCAGCCGCTCCACCGACGAGCAGCGCCGGCTTGCCACCGACGAGGCGCAGGCGCGGCTGGAAAAAGCCGAGAAGTCCGTCCATCTCGCCCGCAACCAGCTGGACTATGCCCGGCTGGTCGCCGCCGGCGACGGCGTCGTCACGGCGGTCGATGCCGAGCCTGGCGAGGTGGTGACGAGCGGCCGCGCCATTCTCACGATCGCCCCCCTCGGCGAGACCGAGGTGGAGGTCGCCATTCCGGAAAGCCGGCTGGCCGACCTCGACGGCGCCAGCGCCTCGGTCGACCTCTGGTCCGGCGGCCGCGCGCTGGGCGCCAGGCTGCGCGAGATCTCGCCGCGCGCCGATGCCACGTCCCGCACCTACCGCGCCCGCTTCACGCTGGTCGATCCCGGCCCCGAGGTCCGCCTCGGCATGACGGCGACCCTGACGCTGACCCGCGGCGAGCCGGGCGCGGTGATCCGCCTCCCGTCGACCGCGATCCTCGACGAGGGCGCCGGTCCGGTGGTGTTCGTCGTCGCCGGCGACGGCCACACCCTGCGCAAGACGCCGGTGTCGATCCGCCGCTTCGGCGCGAGCGACGTGCTCGTTGCCGGCGGGATCGGCGACGGCGCGACGGTGGTGACGCTCGGCGTCAACAAGCTGCAGGACGGCGATGCGGTGCGCGTGGCTCTGGATGAGGCGAGGGGCTGATCATGACGAAGGAACCGGCGGCCGGTGGCCTCAATCTCTCGCGCTGGGCGGTGACGCACCAGTCGCTCGTGCTCTTCCTCATCCTCATCCTGTCGCTGGGCGGTCTCTATTCCTACGCCCGGCTCGGCCGCGCCGAGGATCCGAGCTTCACCATCAAGGTGATGGTCGTCTCCGCGGTCTGGCCCGGCGCCACCGCCGAGGACATGCAGCGCCAGGTCGCCGACCCGATCGAGAAGGTGCTGCAGGAGGTGCCGCATTTCGACAAGGTGCGCACCTATTCCAAGGCCGGCCAGGTCTACCTGCAGGTGCAGCTGGAGGATTCGACCCCGGCCGGCGACGTGAAGGAGATCTGGTATCAGGTCAGGAAGCGCGTCGGCGACATCCGCGGCGACCTGCCGTCCGGTCTCCACGGCCCCTTCTTCAACGACGATTTCGGCGACGTCGACAGCGCGCTCTACATGCTCAAGGGCGAGGGCGCCGGTCTGGCCGCCCTCAAGACCGAGGCCGAGGCGATCCGCCAGCGGCTGCTGCGCGTGCCGGATGTCGCCAAGGTCCGCTTCTACGGCAACAGCGACGAGAAGATCTTCGTCGAGTTCAGCCACGCCAAGCTGGCGACGCTCGGCCTTTCCCCGCAGGACATCTTCTCCTCGATCGCCGCCCAGAATCTCGTCACCCCCGCCGGCGCGATCGACACGCCGAGCGAGCATGTCGCCGTGCGCGTCGACGGTGCGATCGGGGGCGTTGCCGCCGTCGAGGCGGTGCCGGTGAATGCCGGCGGCCGGGTGTTCCGGATCGGCGACATCGCCACCGTTCGCCGCGGCTTCGAGGATCCGCCCTCCTTCGAGGTGCGCCACGAGGGCGCCGAGGCGCTGGCGATCGGCGTGGTCATGGCCGAGGGCGCCAACATCGAGACGCTGGGCCATGCGCTTGACGCGGCGATGGCCGAGATCCGCGCCGACATGCCGGTCGGCTTCGAGATCGCCCAGGTCGCCGACCAGCCCAAGATCGTGGAAGAGTCGGTCGGCGAATTCATCCAGGCCTTCCTCGAGGCACTCGCCATCGTGCTGGCGGTCAGCTTCCTGTCGCTCGGCTGGCGCACCGGCATCGTCGTCGCGCTGGCCGTGCCGCTGGTGCTGGCGATCGTCATGATCGTGCTCGACATGCTCGGCATGAGCCTGCACCGCATCACCCTCGGCGCGCTGATCATCGCTCTCGGCCTTCTGGTCGACGACGCGATCATCGCGGTGGAGATGATGGTGGTGAAGATGGAGGAGGGCTACGACCGCCTGAAGGCGGCGACCTTCGCCTGGAGTTCCACCGCCTTCCCGATGCTGACCGGCACGCTGGTGACGGCCGCCGGCTTCGTGCCGGTCGGCTTTGCGAAATCGAGCGCGGGCGAATATGCCGGCGGCATCTTCTGGGTCGTCGGCATCGCCCTGATCGCCTCGTGGTTCGTGGCCGTGATCTTCACGCCCTATCTCGGCGTGAAGCTGCTGCCGAACTTTGCCGGCCACAAGGGCGGCGGCCATGGCGAGATGTACACCTCGCGGACCTACCGCGCCTTGCGCGCGGCGGTGAACTGGTGCGTCTCGCACCGGGTGGTGGTCGTGCTCGTCACCATCGGCGTCTTCGCGCTGTCGATCTGGTCCTTCCAGTTCGTCGAGAAGCAGTTCTTCCCCAACTCGCCGCGCCCGGAGCTCACCGTGGAACTGCGCCTGCCGGAGGGCAGCGCGATCGCCGCCACCCGTGCGGCGGTGGAAACCGTCGAGAGCCGGGTCAAGGGCGATCCGGACGTGCTGACCTATTCGAGCTATGTCGGCGCCGGTGCGCCGCGCTGGTTCCTGTCGTCGAACCCGGAACTGCCGAAGGCCAACTACGCGATCCTCGTGCTCGAGACCACCGGCCCCGAGGCCCGTGACCGGGTGAAGGCCGAGATCGAACGGTTCACGCAGGAGGGCGGATTGCCCGAGGCCCGGGTGCGCGTCAGCGAACTGGCGCTCGGCCCGCCGGTCGGCTTCCCGGTCCAGTTCCGGGTCATCGGCACCGATCCCGTCGAGGTGCGCCGCATCGCCCGCGACGTGCAGGCGGTGGTGGCCGCCAATCCGAAGACCGTGGATGCCCAGCTCGACTGGAACGAACAGGCCAAATCCGTGCGCCTCGTGCTCGACCAGGACCGGGTCCGCGCGCTTGGCCTGACGCCGCAGTCGATCTCCGACACGCTGCAGACCCTGCTGTCGGGCTATGAAGTGACGACGGTGCGCGACGGCATCGAGAAGGTGGCCGTGGTCGCCCGTGCGGTACCGGAGGAGCGCGCCGACCTCGACAACCTCGGCGACCTCACGGTCGCGGTGGCCGGCGGCGCGCCGGTGACGGTCTCGCAGGTGGCGCGGATCGACTACGGTTTCGAGGAACCGATCCTGTGGCGGCAGAACCGCGACATGATGATCACCGTGCGCGCCGACGTGGTGCCGGGCGTCCAGGCGCCGGACGTGTCGGCCGAGATCGCGCCGACGCTGAGCCGGGTGATCGACGCTCTGCCGGTCGGCTACCGGATCGAGACCGGCGGATCGATCGAGGAGAGCGCCAAGGCCAACGTTGCCCTGTTCGCGGTCTTCCCGGTGATGCTGCTGGCAATGCTGACGATCCTGATGGTGCAGCTGCAGAGCTTCTCCAAGCTCGGCCTCGTCTTTTCGACCGCCCCGTTGGGGCTGATCGGCGCCACCGGCGCGCTGATCGTGTTCCAGCAGCCCTTCGGCTTCGTGGCGCTGCTCGGCCTGATCGCGCTGGCCGGGATGATCATGCGCAACACGCTGATCCTCGTCGACCAGATCGCCCAGGACATCGACGAGGGCATCGCCCCGTGGGATGCGATCGTCAACGCCACGGTCCGCCGCTCGCGGCCGGTGGTGCTGACCGCGCTCGCCGCGATCCTGTCGATGATCCCGCTGGCCCAGAACGTGTTCTGGGGGCCGATGGCGGTGGCGATCATGGGCGGCCTCGCCGTGGCGACGGTCATGACGCTGCTGTTCGTGCCGGCGCTCTACGCGCTCTGGTTCCGGGTGCGCCGCCCCGAGGCGGACGATCGGCCGGCCGTCGGCGAACAGCTGCCGCTGGCACTGCCCGATCCGGCCACGGCGATTCCCGTCAGGCTGGCGATCGCCGAAGCCGCCGAGTGAGGACGTCGATCAAAGGGGTGTCGCCGACAGGCGGCACCTCCGCTTCCGGGCTCCGAAACGCTTCATCGGACCGGATGATCACTTTCAACAGCGGAGCATCAATGCCCCGCCTTTTTCAAGTGTGTGCCAGACAACCTATTGTACCGAAATTGTTTTAATCCTCGGTGACACCGCGACTGCAAGGGTCGGCAGGCAGGCCCCGACGACGGCCTGCACATTCGTGACGCACCGGCCGGACCTTTCTCCGCCGCGCCCGGTCGGGCATGGTGAGGGCCGACAACAGGCGGCCGCAGGGCTGCCGAGAACATCCGAGGAAACATCGCCATGCCGAGCGACATCGAGATTGCCCGCAGTGTCACCATGCAGCCGATCGGGGACGTGGCGTCCAAGCTCGGCATTCCGGACAGCGCGCTCAACAACTACGGCAAGCACATCGCCAAGATCGATGGCGCCTACCTGAAGTCGCTCGAAGGCAAGCCGCGCGGCAAGCTGGTGCTGGTCACCGCCATCACCCCGACTGCGGCGGGCGAGGGCAAGACCACCACCACGGTCGCCTCGGCGACGGCCTCAACCGCATCGGCCGGAAGGCGGCGATCTGCCTGCGCGAGCCCTCGCTTGGCCCCTGCTTCGGCGTCAAGGGCGGCGCGGCCGGCGGCGGCTGGGCCCAGGTCGTGCCGATGGAGGCGATCAACCTCCACTTCACCGGCGATTTCCACGCCATCACCGCCGCGCACAACCTGCTCTCGGCGATGATCGACAACCACATCTACTGGGGCAACGAACTCGGCATCGATTCCCGCCGCGTCTCCTGGCGCCGCGCGATCGACATGAACGACCGGTCGCTGCGCGAGATCACCTCGTCGCTCGGCGGCGTGTCCAACGGCTATCCCCGCACCGACGGCTTCGACATCACCGTCGCCTCCGAGGTGATGGCGGTGTTCTGCCTCGCCACCGATCTGGCCGACCTCGAGGCGCGTCTGGCGCGGATGATCGTCGCCGAGACCCGCGACCGCAAGCCCGTCACCTGCGGCGACATCGGCGCCGCCCCGGCGATGACCGTGCTGCTCAAGGACGCCTTCGACCCGAATCTCGTGCAGACGCTGGAAGGCAACCCGGCCTTCGTCCACGGCGGCCCCTTCGCCAACATCGCCCACGGCTGCAACTCCGTCTCCGCCACCACCGCCGCACTGGCGCTCGCCGACGTGGTCGTCACCGAGGCCGGCTTCGGCGCCGACCTCGGCGCGGAAAAGTTCTTCGACATCAAGTGCCGCAAGGCCGGCCTCGTGCCCGACGTGGCGGTGATCGTCGCCACCATCCGCGCCCTGAAGATGCACGGCGGCGTCGGCAAGGCGGACCTCTCGAAGGAGAACGTCGTCGCCCTCGAGACCGGCTTTGCCAACCTCGAGCGCCACATCGAGAACACCCGCAAGTTCGGCGTGCCGGTGGTGGTCTGCGTCAACAAGTTCGTCACCGACACCGATGCCGAGGTCGAGGCGGTGATCCGCCTGACCCGCGAGAAGTGCGGCGCCGATGCCATCCTCTGCACCCACTGGGGCGAGGGCTCCAAGGGCACCGAGGCGCTGGCCTACAAGGTGGCCGAACTGCTCGACGCCCCGCGCGAGGCGGAGTTCACCCACCTCTATCCCTCGGAGATGGGCCTGTTCCAGAAGGTCGAGACCATCGCCAAGACGCTCTACCGCGCCAGCGCGGTGACCGCCGACGCTTCGGTGAAGAAGCGGCTGGCCGAGTTCGAGGCCGCCGGCTACGGCCACGTGCCGGTCTGCATCGCCAAGACCCAGTCGTCCTTCTCGGCCGACGCCAACGCCAAGAACGCGCCGGAAGGCCACGTGCTGCCGATTCGCGAGGTGCATCTGGCGGCCGGCGCCGAATTCGTGGTCGCGGTCTGCGGCGACATCATGCGCATGCCGGGCCTGCCCAAGGTGCCGTCGGCGCTGCACATCAAGCTCGACGCCAACGGCATGATCGAAGGGCTCAGCTGAGCCCTGACGTCCGGACCGGATCGACAACGAGAAAAGCCCCGGCAACGGGGCTTTTTTCATGTCTGGAAGGTGAGGCGCGGTGCTTGGGCCCGCGCTGCGTCACATGAAGCGGAAGCGGGCCAGCCGCGGGTCCTGGCTGTCGTGCACGGACACGGCCTCGCCGTGGAAGGTGACGCCGACGTCCTTGCCCTTGCGCCAGATCACCGTCACCGGCTGCATCACCGCGTCCGACATGTCGTAGAGCATGAACTCGCCCGGCACCTCCTCGGCGCCCTCGACGCGCAGGCGCGCGCCCGTCGGCGAGATTTCCCGCACCATGCAGTCGAGCACGTAGCGGTAGCTGCCGTAGACGATCTTTCCGGCGCGGATGGTCCGTCTCCGCTGATCGTTGCGCCGTTCATCCATCATATCGCCCCTCGTTGCCGGTCGATGAGGTCAGGCTACGACGGCGAAATTTACATTCGGTAACGACGGCTTTCCGCGCGCGCATCTGCAAACATGAGTACGCAAATCCACAATGCTTGACAGCCTCCGGCCGCTCTGAAAGGTTGGCCCGGCGACGGGAAAATCCCGTCGCAGCCTTTGATGTCTGGGCCTTGAACCCTTTCGATTGGAGGTGGGGGACATGACGGAAATGAACGGGGCTGCATCGATGGCCGCGCGGCGGGGCGCCGCGACGGCGGCCGGCCGATCCCGCGGGACGGGCGCTCGATGATGGCGATCGCGATCGCTCCGGGGCCGGCGGCGCCGCTGCTCAGCCGCAAGCCCGAACGGCTTCTGGTCGAGGGCTACCGAGCCTGGCTCAACGGCTACGAGACCGGCAGCATCGACTGCTGGGAACGCGGCTGGACGGTCTATCTCGCCGAACTCGGATCGGCCGATGCGCGCAGGATCTACGGCGAGGTGTCGTGGTGGGTCCGGCAGACGCGGGCCGCCGCCGGGCGCGCGCTGACCTGCTTTCCGTATGGCTGCCAGTGCCTCTGCCGGGACGAGTGCCTGCTCGTCTCCTTCGTGGCCGCCGTCCAGAACGGTGACCTGGAGGCCCAGCGCCGCTGCGTCGTCCACCTGGCCGCCGATGGCCGGGCCGACATGGCGACCGCCGCCGCGCGCGACCTTTCGGCCGCCTTCGACGGCATCCACCAGCGTCTCTTTCCGGTTCCGGCCGACGTCATCGACGACATCGCCGGGCGGCCCTGCTCCGCCCGGTTCAACTGACTTCAGGGTCCGCGCGCCGGACCATCTATCCACGGGGAGAATACGGATGCGTCTCGAAACCCTTCTGGCCGGCGGTGTGGCTCTGGCCGCGCTCGCGGGCGCCCAGCCGGCGCTTGCCGCCGGCACGACCGAGGCGGCCGCCGTGGTCGCCACCTATGCCGACATCGCCAAGGCCGGCTACGAGGATTCGCTGTCCACCGCCAAGGCGCTGGACGCCGCGATCGAGGCCTTCCTCGCCGCGCCGACCGAGGACACGCTGTCGGCCGCCAAGGCCGCCTGGATCGCCGCCCGCGTGCCCTATCAGCAGACGGAAGCCTTCCGCTTCGGCAACCCGGTCGTCGACGACTGGGAAGGCAAGGTCAACGCCTGGCCGCTCGACGAGGGCCTGATCGACTATGTGGACGCCAGCTACGGCGCCGAGTCGGACGCCAACAGCCTCTACACGCTGAACGTCATCGGCCATCCGGAGCTCGAGATCGGCGGCGCGACCGTCGACGCCAGCACGATCACGCCGGAGCTCCTCGCCGAGAAGCTGCAGGAAGCCGGCGAGATCGAGACCAACGTCGCGATCGGCTACCACGCGATCGAGTTCCTGCTGTGGGGCCAGGACCTCAACGGCACCGGACCCGGCGCCGGCAAGCGCCCGGCCACCGACTATGACGCCGCCAACTGCACCGGCGGCAACTGCGAGCGCCGCGCCGCCTATCTGGCGTCGGCCTCCGACCTGCTGATCGCCGATCTGGAAGAGATCGTCGCCGCGTGGTCCGAGGGTGGCAAGGCGCGCAGCGAGCTTCTCGCCAAGTCTCCCGAGGAGGGCATCGCCACGATCTTCACCGGCATGGGCTCGCTGTCCTATGGCGAACTTGCCGGCGAGCGCATGAAGCTCGGCCTGCTGCTGCATGACCCGGAGGAGGAGCACGACTGCTTCTCCGACAACACCTTCAACTCGCACTTCAACGACATCGTCGGCATCCGCAACGTCTACTTCGGCTCCTACACCCGGGTGGACGGCTCGAAGGTCGCGGGTCCGAGCGTGGACGCGCTGCTGAAGGCCAAGGCGCCGGACGTGGCCGCCGAGATCGAGGCCAAGCTCGACGCACCCTGAAGGCGGCGGAGGCGATGAAGACCCGCGGCGAGACCGTCGAGGCCTATGACCAGATGATCGGCGAGGGCAACGCCGAGGGCAACGCGGTGGTGCAGGCGGTGATCGACGGCCTCGTCGACCAGACCCGCTCGATCGAGCGCGGCGTCTCGGCGCTGGGCCTGTCGCAGATCGCCTTCGAAGGCTCCGACAGCCTCGACAACCCGGACGCCGTCTTCCAGTAAGCCGGTCGTCCAGCAGGACGGCGACGAGGGGGGCGGCGCTCCCCTCGTTTTCCGTTGCAGCAGGCAGTGCACGAGGGAGAGCCCCCCGGACGGGGGTGGACTTTCCCGTCTTCCCGCGTGTATCGGCGAGAGGGCGCCGGATTTCAGGACTGGTCCGAGATGATTTCCAAGCGGGTTCTTCCCTGGGTTCTGCCGGCGGTGGCGGCGGCGGCCGTCCTCGCGCTGAGCACCGCCCGCGCCGAGGGGCCGATGCCCTGGCGCGATGATCTGACGCCGAAGGATCGCGGCCGGGTGGCGAAAGTGACCGCGCCGCCGCGGGATTTTGCGGCGCCCGAACGCTTCGAGACCATGCCCGGCGGCGCGACGACCAACCGCAAGGTCTTCGACCGCGACGCCTTCTCGCAGTTTTCCGCCAACCTCGACTTTGCCGGCGAGGAATCCTTCAAGCTCGGCAACGCGCTGTTCCGGCGCTTCTGGGTGTCGCCGCCGTCGTCGACGCAGGCCTCCGACGGGCTCGGCCCGCTGTTCAATTCGCGCGCCTGCCAGAACTGCCACCTCAAGGACGGCCGCGGCCACGCGCCGGGGCCGGACGATGCCGAAAGCTTCCTGATGCGCCTGTCCGTGCCGGGGCCGCAGGGCGCCGAGCCCGAGCCGGCCTATGGCGGCCAGCTGCAGGATCTCGCCGTGCCCGGTCTTCCCGCCGAGGGAAAGATCCAGGTGCGTTACGAGGAAATCCCGGTCACGCTCGCCGACGGCAGCGCCGTGTCGCTGCGCAAGCCGACCTACACGATCACCGATCTCGGCTACGGGCCGATGGCGCCGGACGTGATGATGTCGCCGCGCGTCGCCACGCCGATGATCGGCCTCGGCCTGCTGGAGGCGATCCACCCCGGCGACATCGCGGCGCTGGCCGATGCGGACGATGCCGACGGTGACGGCATCTCCGGTCGGATGAACCGCGTCATCGACGACCGGACGGGCGCAACCGTGCTCGGCCGCTTCGGCTGGAAGGCCGGCCAGCCGACGATCGAGCAGCAGAGTGCCCACGCCTTCTTCGGCGACATGGGCCTGTCGACGCCGCTGATGACGGCCGCCGCCGGCGACTGCATGTCGGGCCAGCAGGCCTGCCTCGACATGCCGAACGGGGTGCAGCCGCGCTTCGGCGACTTCGAAATCCAGCAGGACGCGCTCGACCTCGTCACCTTCTATTCGCGCAACCTCGCGGTGCCGGCCCGGCGCGATGTGGACGATCCGGACGTGCTGGCCGGCAAGAAGGTGTTCGTCGAGGCCGGCTGCCCGGCCTGCCACCAGCCGAAATTCGTGACCCGCCGCGATGCGGCGACGAAGGAACTCTCCTTCCAGCTGATCTGGCCGTTCACCGACCTGCTGCTGCACGACATGGGCGAGGGCCTGGCCGACAACCGGCCCGAGGCCGAGGCGGACGGCCGGGAGTGGCGCACCGCGCCGCTCTGGGGTATCGGTCTCACCATGGCGGTCAATGGCCACACCCAGTTCCTGCACGATGGCCGCGCCCGCAACCTGCTGGAGGCGATCCTCTGGCACGGCGGCGAGGCGCAGGGCGCGCGCGACAGGGTGGCGGCCGCGTCGAAGACGGAGCGCGATGCCCTGATCCGGTATCTGGAGACGCTGTGATGGGTGCTTGTCTCGGGCGGTTCGGCCAGCTGGTCGCGGCGACGACCATGGCGTTGTCGCTGGCGGCGACGCTGGCGATGGCGCCGGCGCGCGCGCAGGAGGGCGCCACGGCCGCGTCCTCCGCGTTCGGCGAGACCGATTTCGCCATGATGGTCCGCACGACCATCGAGCGGCAAATCCGTCCGGCCTTCACGATCTTCTCCGAACGCGCCGCGCGCCTGTCGATCAGCACGTCGATGCTTTGCGCCGCCCCCGACGCCGCCGCTCTGGCGGCGGTGCGCGAGGATTTCGGCACGGCCGTCCTTGCCTGGTCGGCGGTGGAGTTCCTGCGCGTCGGGCCGATGATGGACGACCATCGGCTGGAGCGGCTCGCCTTCTGGCCCGATCCGCGCGGGATCGGCCTCAGGCAGGTGCAGGCGGCGCTTGCCTCCGGCGACGAGACCGCGGCCGATCCGGCAGCGCTGACGCAGAAGTCGGTGGCGATGCAGGGGTTGACCGCGCTGGATTATCTCCTGTTCGGCACGGCCGCCGACGATCTCGCCGCGCCGGGTGCCGCCGACTACCGCTGTCGCTACGCCCGGGCCGTGGCCCAGAATGTCTCGGCGATGGCCGAGGAGCTGGAGAACGACTGGAACCGCGGCGAGGACGGCATCGCGGCGCTGTTCGAGCAGCCTGGCCCGGACAACCCGCTGTTCCAGACCTCGAAGGAGGCAGCCGGCGAGATCTTCCAGCAGGTCGCGACCGGCCTCGAGATCGTCGCCGACCACAAGCTGAAGACCGCGCTCGGCAAGTCGGCCGCGACGGCGAAGCCGAAGCTCGCGCCCTTCTGGCGCTCGGGCGCGACCCTGCCGACGATCCGCGCCAACCTCGAGGGCCTGTCGGCGCTGGTGGAGGCGAGCGGCGCCCTCGACCGTCTCGGCAAGAGCGACCGCTGGCTCGCCGACGCGATCCGCTTCGAATTCCGCAACGCCATCGACGCCGCGCGCGGCTCGACGCGCCGGTCGAGGATGTGGTGCGGGACGCGACGCTGCGCGATCTGGCCGGCTACCTGATGCTGACCGTGCAGAGCCTCAAGGCGGAGGTCGGCGGCGACCTCACCGCCGCCATCGGCCTGGAAAAGGGCTTCAACTCGCTGGACGGGGATTGAGGACTCTCCTCCGTCATTCCCGCGAAAGCGGCAACCCATCGATCGGCAGGGGGAGGGCGTGGGGTGAGAGCGATGCTCCATCATGGATTGCAACGCCGAGTGCTCTGGCGCCCTTCCGCCCGGGTATGGATGGGTCCCCGCTTTCGCGGGGATGACGACCGAGAGAGACGGAGCAAGGTGCGGAAAACGCCGAGGGTTTGAGGCCAAGTGGGTGCAGTGTTGTGCGTCGGATGGCCGGGTTGCCTCTTCGGACGCAGATCTGCCTGCCGGCTGCCACCCGCCTCTCCGTCGTCATTCCCGCGAAGGCGGGAACCCAGCGGTCGGCAGGCAACGACCTGCGGCGAGTGCGATGCCCCGTCACGGGTTGCAACGCGGAATGCTTTCGCACCCGTCCGCCCGGGATGGATGGGTTCCCGCTTTCGCGGGAATGACGACCCGGAGGTCCGGGGCTGGGAGGCAGGAAAGGACACCACATGCAGCCGGATCGACGCCGTTTCCTGGCCCTCGTCGCGGGGGCGACCGTGCTCGGGCCGCGGCGCCTGTTTGCCGCCGCGCCCGACGGAAGCCCGCGGTATGCCGCCTGCGCGAAGCTGGCCGATGGCAGCTTTGCCGTGGTGCTGATGGACGAGGCCGGGAATATCCTCGGCAGCCGGCCACTGCCGGGGCGGGGGCATGAGATCGCGCGCGATCCGACGTCGGCTCGCCTCGTCGCCTTCGCGCGCCGGCCGGGCAGTTTCCTCGCCGTGTTCGAGCCGGACGCGCGGACCGCGCCGCTGATCGTGCCGGCCGCACCCGGCCGGACCTTCTACGGCCACGGCGCCTTCAGCCCCGACGGCGGGCTTCTCTATGCGACCGAGAACGATTTTGCGACGCCCGGGGCGCGATCGGCCTCTATGCGCCCGTGGCGGCTTTCGCCGGATCGGCGAGTTTTCCTCCGGCGGCATCGGCCCGCACGAGCTGCTGCTGATCGACGGCGGGCGGACATTGGCGATCGCCAACGGCGGGCTCGACACCGGACCGGAATTCGGCCGCACCAACCTCAACACCGCCGACATGACCCCCTCGCTGGCGCTGGTCTCGGCCGACGGCGGGGGCCTTCTCGCCAGCCATGATCTGGGCGACAGCTTCGCGCAGCTGTCGATCCGGCATCTGGCCGCCGACCGCTTCGGCGCGCTGTGGTTCGGGTGCCAGCACGAGGGGCCACGGACCGAGCTGCCGCCGCTGGCCGGCCGGCTCGGCGACGACGGGCGCATGGAACTGATGGAACTGCCGAAGGAACTGCGGGTGCGGCCGCGCAACTATGTGGGCGCGGTGTCGGCCAGCCGCGACGGCGGAACGGTCGCCTTCTCGGCGCCGCGCGGCAACGTGGTCTTCGCCTTCGACGCGGCGACCCGGCGCTTTGCCGGGATGGCCGCCCTTGCCGACGGCTGCGGCATTTCCCCGACCCGCGAGGCCCGGACCATTCGCGGCGCCGGCGGGGAGGGGGATGTGGTGGATTTCGTGTTTGGAGAAGAGGGCGGGACCGCCCGCAAGGTGGCGCGGGACGACCTTGCGTTCGACAATCACCTGACGTTGTTGTGACGACGTCCTCCCATAGGGGAAGGGCGAGATGACCGGTGAAGGCGGAGAGCATTGCGCCCCCTCCCGACCCGGCCTGCGGCCGGGCCACCCTCCCCACAAGGGGGAGGCATGGTGCGGGGGGGGGGCGGCCCGTGAAGACGGATAGACGCCGGATTTTCCTGAGGTCTACTCTCAGGCCAGTTCGTGGCGCCAGGGCGGGTTGGCGCCGGGGCGGGAGACGGTGACGGCGGCGGCGCGGATGCCGAAGGCGACGCAGGCGGTGATCTCGTCGGCGGTCATGGCCGCGAGGCGGTCGCGGGACAGATATCCGCCCTCGTAGAGTGCGACCAGGGTGCCGGCCTGGAAGGTGTCGCCGGCGCCGATGGTGTCGGCGACCGTGACCTTGGCCGCGGGCACCTCGATCCGGCCGGCACTCGCATGCCAGGCGACGACACCGTCGCCGCCGCGGGTCAACAGCACCAGCTTCGGCCCCGCCGCCAGCCAGCCGGCCGCCTTCGCGTCCCAGTCAGGTTCGCCATAGAGGAACTCGAAGTCGACGTCGGACATGCGCAGCACGTCGGCGTAGCCGATCAGCTCCTCGATCCGGCGGCGGTAGTCGTCGCGATCCTTCGTCAGCGACGGACGGCAGTTGGGATCGAGCGAGATCACCGTCCTGCCGGCGGCATCGCGCACCATCTTCAGCGTCTCGGTCGAAACCGGGTCGTTGATCAGCGTGGTCGAGCCGACGTGGACCACCTCGATCGTCGAAAAGTCGATCGAGCCGGGGCGCCAGGTCCAGTTCCGGGCGGCCGAGGTCTCGTCATAGAAGGCGTAATGCGGCTCGTTGTCGACGATGCGCACGAAGGCGAGCGTGGTCTCGTCGTCGGAGCGGCGCAGATGATCGAAGCTGACGCCGGACGCCGCCATGTGGTCGGCGATCATCTGGCCGAACATGTCGTTGGACACGCCCGCCACGAAGCCGGTCGGGGCGCCGAGCCGCGCCATGGCCACCGCGATGTTGAGGCAGGAGCCGCCCACCGCCGGCACATAGCCGTCGCGCCCGTCGGCGGTCTTGACGGGCACGAAATCGATCAGCGCATCGCCGCAGGACAGAAGCATGACACCGGCCTCCCGCCGAGAATTTGTCCGTTCGTAGCGACAATTCTTCGCGCTCGCAACGCCCCTGATCGTCGGGCTCACAAGCCCGTTCGGCAGATTGGGGTGCCCCTGCGGTCCTCAAAAGTCACTTGACGATGTGATTACATCAAAATACTGATGTAAAAAAATCGGAAGCGAGCGATCACGTGGGCAAGGTGACGATCCGGGATGTGGCCGAAGCGGCAGGCGTCAGCGTCGCCACCGTCGACCGTGTCCTCAACGGACGCGCCGGCCGCACCTCGCGCAGCGCCGCCCGGGTGGAAGAGGCGATCGCGCGCCTCGGCTATGCGCCCTCGGCGCTGTCGGCCCGGGTGGGCGCGGCGCCCGGCCGCTTCGTCTTCGTGCTGCCCGCCGGCTCCAATCCCTTCGTGGCCGGCCTCGCCGACGCGGTGGAGCGGCTCGGCGACTGGATGCCCTTCGATGCCGCCCGCTACGAGACGCTGTTCGTCGACGTCTTCGACGGCCCCGGCCTTGCCCGCATCCTCGACGGCCTCGACCGCAACGGGCTCGGCGGCGTGTCGCTGGTGGCCCTCGACCACCCGATGGTGCGCGAGGCGGTGAACCGGCTGCATGACGACGGCGTGCCGGTTGTCACCCTCGTCTCCGACCTGCCGGGCTCGCGGCGCAGCCACTATGTCGGCATCGACAACATCGCCGCCGGGCGCACCGCCGGCAGCCTCATGGGACGGTTTCTTGCGGGCCGGCCGGCCGAAGTCGCCATCGTCGGCGGCTCCTTTGCCCTGCGCGACCATGTGGAGCGTCAGCTCGGCTTCAAGCAGGCGCTGTCGGAGAGCTATCCGGCGGTGACGGTGGTCGGCATGCGCGAGGGTCGCGACGACGGCGACGCGACGCGGCGGACCGTGGCGGCGCTGCTGGCCCAGTATCCCGGCCTCGCCGGCATCTACAGCGTCGGCGCGGGCAACGCCGGCATTGTCGAGGCGCTGAAGGCGGCAGGGCGCAACCGGGACATGGTGTTCGTTGCCCACGAACTCTCCGCCGACAACCGGGCGGCGCTGATCGCGGGCGTGATCGACGCGGTGATCAACCAGGACTGCGGCCACGAGATCCGCTCGGCGGCGCGGGTGATGCGTGCGCTCTCGGCGCGGGTGCCGATCGTCGACGCGCAGGAGCGGATCCGCATCGACATCTTCCTCGCCGAGAACCTGCCCTGAGGGCGCCCGGCCGACAACAAGACCCGCAAGCAACAAGACCAGAGACACGGGAGGACGGAGACACATGTACATCGGGATCGACATCGGCACGTCGTCGGTGAAGTCGGTGCTCATCGACGACGCCCAGACGATCATTGCCAGCGCCAGCGTGGCGCTGGAGGTGTCCCGGCCGCACCCCGGCTGGTCCGAGCAGGAGGGCGACGCCTGGGTGACGGCGACCTATGCCTCGCTTGACGAACTGGCCCGCAGCCATCCGGCCGAGATGGCCAAGGTCAAGGGCATCGGCCTGTCCGGCCAGATGCATGGCGCGACCCTGCTCGGCGCCGACGACAGGCCGCTGCGCCCGGCGATCCTGTGGAACGACGTGCGCTCGGCCGCCGAATGCGCGCAGATCGAGGTGCGCTGCCCGAATTCGCGCGAGATCGCCGGCAACATCGCCATGCCGGGCTTCACCGCGCCGAAGCTCGCCTGGGTGAAGGCCCACGAGCCGGAGATCTTTGCAAGGACGCGCAAGGTGCTGCTGCCGAAGGACTATGTCCGCCTGCATCTCACCGGCGAATATGCCTCCGACATGTCGGACGCCGCCGGCACGCTGTGGCTGGATGTCGCCGGCCGCAAGTGGTCCGACGACCTCCTGCCGCGACGGACCTGACCCGGGACCACATGCCGGGTCTGGTCGAGGGCACCGAGGTCTCGGGCCGTCTGCGCGCCGAGCTTGCCGGCCGCTTCGGCATCGCCGGCACGCCGGTGGTGGCCGGCGGCGGCGGCGACAATGCGGCGAGCGCGGTGGGCATGGGCACGGTGACGCCCGGCGCCGCCTTCGCCTCGCTCGGCACGTCCGGCGTGCTGTTCGTCTCCAACGACCGCTTCTCGCCCAACACCGCCGGCGCGGTCCACGCCTTCTGTCACGCGGTGCCGGACACCTGGCACCAGATGGGGGTGTTCCTGTCGGCGACCGACAGCCTCAACTGGCTGTCCGGCCTGCTGCGCACCCCGGCTGCCGATCTTGCCGGCGCGCTGGGCGCCCGGGTGGAACGGCCCTCACCGGTGCTGTTCCTGCCGTATCTGTCGGGCGAGCGTACCCCGCACAACGACGCCGGCGCGCGCGGCGCCTTCGTCGGTCTCGGCCATGAGGCCGGCGCGTCCGCGATGACCCAGGCGGTGCTGGAAGGCGTCGCCTTTGCCTTCCGCGACTGCCTGCGCGTCCTGTCCGATGCCGGCAGCAGGGTGGAGCGCGCCGCGGCCATCGGCGGCGGATCGCGCTCGCCCGTCTGGCTGCAGATCATGGCGAACGTGCTCGGCATTCCCCTGGACCTGCCGAAGGACGGCGATTTCGGCGGAGCCTTCGGCGCCGCCCGTCTCGGCCTCATCGCCGCAACCGGCGCCGACTATCGCGAGATCGCGACGCCGCCGCCCACCGAACGCGTCATCGAGCCCGATCCGGCCCTGGCCGCGGCCTATGACGACAGCTACGCCCGCTACCGGGCCCTCTATCCCGCCATCAAGGAGGCACTGACATGAGCACCGGATTCTTCGGCGATATCGCCCCGATCAAGTTTGCAGGACCGGACAGCACCGATCCCTTCTCCTTCCGCTACTATGACAAGAACCAGCTGGTCATGGGCAAGCGCATGGAGGATCACCTCCGCTTTGCCGCCTGCTACTGGCATTCGCTGACCTTTGCCGGTCTCGACCCCTTCGGCGGCATGACCTTCGATCGCCCGTGGTTCAAGCCGGGCAACGAGATGGAGATGGCCAAGCTGAAGGCTAATGTCGCCTTCGAGCTGTTCCAGATCCTCGACGTGCCTTTCTTCACCTTCCACGACCGCGACGTGGCCCCGGAAGGCGCGAGCTTGCCGAGTCCAACCGCAATGTCCGCGAGATCGCCGACGTCTTTGCCAGGAAGATCGACGAGACCGGCGTGAAGCTGCTGTGGGGGACGGCGAACCTGTTCTCCAACCGCCGCTACATGGCGGGTGCCGCCTCCAATCCGGACCCGGACGTGTTCCTCTACGCTGCGGCGCAGGTGAAGAACGTCTTCGACATCACGCGCGATCTCGGCGGCGAGAACTACGTGCTGTGGGGCGGCCGTGAAGGCTACGAGACCCTGCTCAACACGTCGCTGAAGCGCGAGCTCGATCAGCTCGGCCGGTTCCTGTCGATGGTCGTCGACTACAAGCACAAGACCGGCTTCAAGGGCGCGATCCTGATCGAGCCGAAGCCGAAGGAACCGTCCTCGCACCAGTATGACTATGACGTCGCGACCGTCTACGGCTTCCTCAAGGCCTATGGCCTCGAGAAGGAAGTGCAGGTCAACGTCGAGCAGAACCACGCGATTCTGGCCGGCCACAGCTTCGAGCACGAACTGGCGCTCGCCGCCGCCCTCGGCATCTTCGGTTCGGTCGATCTCAACCGCGGCCATTACCAGCTCGGCTGGGACACCGATCAGTTCGGCATGAACGTGCCGGAGCTGACGCTGGCGATGGTGGAAATCATGCGTGCGGGCGGCTTCACCACCGGCGGCTTCAACTTCGACGCCAAGATCCGCCGCCAGTCGCTCGACGCCGAGGACCTGATCCACGGCCATGTCGGCTCGATGGACGCGATGGCCAAGGCACTGCTGTCGGCGGCCGCGATCATCGAGGACGGAGCGCTCGACGGTCACGTCGAGCAGCGCTATGCCGGCTGGAATGCCGAGCTGCCGCAGGCGGTCCTGAAGGGCGAGAAGACGCTGGAAGACCTCGCCGCCCATGTCGAGGCGACCCGTCTTGACCCGCAGCCGGTTTCCGGCCGCCAGGAATATCTGGAAAGCCTCGTCAACCGCTTCTGCTGAGGCCCGGGTCAGGGCGCGGGGCCGATGGCCCCCGCCGGAACCCGGAGGTGGGTTGCACAAACAGGTCCATCAAACAGGAAGGAGCCGCGTTCCGGGCGGAACGCGGCTCCTTTTGCTTCGCGATGTCGCCGCCGTCGTCACACAGTCGGGGGGCGACGGCCGGTGACGAGGCCGTAGATCAGCGAGATCGCGAAGAGAACGATCGCGACGAAGAAGATCAGCTTCGCAATGCCCATGGCTGTACCGGCGACGCCGCCAAAGCCAAGAACAGCAGCGATCAGCGCCACGATGAGGAAAGTAAGAGCCCAACCAAGCATTGTCCGTCTCCAGTCTTGTCTGGTTCGTTGTGATGCAGTGAAAACGTAGGGTGGCCGAAGTTTGTTCCTGCGTTTTCGATCGGGACCTTGAAATTTCGCAACGATGGCCAGCCCCGGCCTATCGGCGCCGCCGGTCCCCCGGTCGCCGGCCGCGTCGGCGCGGGAGGCGTCCGCAGTGCAACAGACGAAATCTTTACCGGATCCGGGCATAGACACAGGCGTGAAGCCCCGGCGATCCGGGTTTGCCGCGCGGGAGACCCGGATGCTGCGACGCCTCTACGACTGGACCCTGTCGCTGGCCGCCAGCCGGCACGCCGCGACCGCCCTTGGCGGCGTCTCCTTCATCGAAAGCTCGGTGTTTCCGATCCCGCCCGACACGCTGCTGATCCCGATGGTGATCGCCCGGCGCGACCGTGCCTGGTGGTATGCCACGCTGTGCACGATCACCTCGGTGCTCGGCGGCCTTGCCGGCTATCTGATCGGTGCCTTCCTGTTCGATGAACTCGCCAGTCCGATTCTGTCCGCCTACGGCTATCTCGACAAGTTCGAGGAGTTCCGCGGCTGGTACAACGAATGGGGCGTGTGGATCGTGCTGTTTGCCGGCGTCACGCCGTTTCCCTACAAGGTCGTGACGATTGCCAGCGGCGCCACCGGGCTCAACGTCGTGGTGTTCATGCTGTCGAGCATCGTCGCCCGCGGCCTGCGCTTCTTCATCGTCGCCGGATTGCTCTATCGCTTCGGCCCGCCGATCCGCGACTTCATCGAGCGCCGGCTCGGCCTCGTCTTCACGGTCTGCCTCGTGCTGCTGATCGGCGGCTTCGTCGCGGCGCGCTACGCGTCTGACGACGCCGGAACGGTGGCCTGCCATGCCGGCCGGCCCTTGCCGCCGGCGGCCGACCTTTCTATCGTCGGCGCCCGTTGCCCGAGACGCGGACAGAGCTGACGACATGAAGCCGACCAATCCGATCTTCACCGGAATGCCGACCACGATCTTCGAGGCGATGTCCGCGCTGGCCCGCGAAACCGGGGCGATCAACCTCGGCCAGGGCTTCCCGGACGTCGACGGGCCGGAGGAGATCCGGGCGAAGGCCGCCGGGGTCTCGCTGCACGGGCCGAACCAGTATCCCTCGATGATGGGCATTCCCGGACTGCGCCAGGCGGTGGCTGCCGCCAACCGGCGCTTCTACGGTCTCGACGTCGACTGGCAGCGCGAGGTGCTCGTCACCTCCGGCGCGACCGAGGCGCTGGCCGACGCGATTTTCGGCCTCGTTGCGCCCGGCGACGAGGTGATCGTGATCGAGCCCTTCTACGACAGCTACGTGCCGATCATCCGCCAGGCCGGCGGCACGCCCGTGTTCGTCCGCATCACCCCGCCGGAATGGGCGATCGACCCGGACGCGCTGGCGCGCGCCTTCTCGCCGCGCACCAAGGCGATCATCGTCAACGACCCGATGAACCCGGCCGGCAAGGTGTTCACGCACGAGGAGCTTTCGCTCATTGCCGGGCTCTGCCTTGCGAACGATGCCTATGTGATCGCCGACGAGGTCTACGAGCACCTGACCTTCGACGGCCGGCGCCACGAGACGCTGATGAGCTTTCCCGGCATGCGCGAGCGGGTGGTGCGGATCGGCTCGGCCGGCAAGACCTTCTCGCTCACGGGCTGGAAGATCGGCTATGTCACCGCCGCGCCGAACCTCCTGGAGCCGATCGCCAAGGTCCACCAGTTCGTCACCTTCACGACGCCGCCGAACCTGCAGGCCGCCGTCGCCCACGGGCTGGCCATGGGCGACGACTATTTCACCGAGCTTGCGGCGACCCAGGCCGGCAAGCGCGACCGGCTGGCGGCGGGGCTTGCCTCGGTGGGATTCGAGGTGATGGCCTGCGGCGGCACCTATTTCATCACCACCGACACCGGCCCGCTCGGCATCGACGACGATGCCGAGGCCTGCCGGCGCCTGACCCGCGAGGCTGGGGTCGCCGCCGTGCCGGTCTCGGCCTTCTACGCCGGCAACGCGCCGACCCGCTTCATCCGCTTCTGCTTCTGCAAGCGCGACGAGGTGCTGGACGCTGCCGTCGAGCGGCTGGAGCACTGGCTGCGCAAGGCGGCGTGACCCCGTTGCCGGCCGGACCGGTCCCGTGCATCGGCCGCCATGGCGCGGCAAGAGGAACTGCCTGATGACCAATCCCGTCCTCGTCGAAGTCCTGCGCGGCGGCGTCGTCGAAAGCCGCCACCGCGGGTCGATCGTGGTGATCGACGCCGACGGCGGCGACGTGCTCTCGCTCGGCAACGTCGCGGCGCCGGTGTTTCCCCGTTCGGCGATCAAGGCCTTCCAGGCGCTGCCGCTGCTGGAATCGGGCGCCGCCGACCGCTTCGGCCTCGACGACGCGGCGATCGCGCTCGCCTGCTCGTCGCACAACGGCGAGCGGCGGCATGTGGAGGTCGCCCGGCGCATGCTGGCGGCCTGCGGCTGCGACGAGGGCTGCCTCGAATGCGGCCCGCAGCCGCCCGAGCGCGAGGCCGACAAGGCCGTGCTGGCGCGGATGCAGGGCCGGCCGGCCCGCATCCACAACAACTGCTCCGGCAAGCATGCCGGCTTCATCTGTGCGTCGGTGGCGATGGGCGTCGACCCGGCCGGCTACGCCCGGCGCGGCCATCCGCTGATGGACGCGGTGATCGACGCGGTCTGCGACATGACCGGCGCCCCGTTCTCGGAGGACCTCTGCGGCACCGACGGCTGCTCGATCCCGACCTTCGCGGTCTCGCTGGCCTCGATCGCCCACGGCTTTGCCCGCTTCGGCACCGGCACCGGCCTCGGACCGGAGCGGGCGAAGGCGGCGGCGCGCATCCGCGCGGCGGTGGCGGCCGAACCGTTCATGGTCGCCGGCACCGGCCGCTTCTGCACCCGGGCGATGACCGTGCTCGACCGCCGCGCCTTCGTGAAGACCGGCGCCGAGGGCGTCTTCACCGTGGCGCTGCCGGACGAGGGCCTCGGCATGGCGATCAAGATCGACGACGGCGCGGCCCGCGCCTCCGAGGTGGTGACGGCCGCGGCGATCGAGGCGTTCCTGAAGCTGGCCGGCGGCGAGATCGCCGACCTCGTCCGCCCGCAGATCCTCAGCCGCAACAAGGAGTCGGTCGGCGAGATCCGGCCGTCCGAGGCGCTGCTGAAGGCGCTGGGGGCCTCGTAAGGCTTCCGGGGCGGGTGGATCTCCACGCGCCTCAAGGGGATGCGGCAGGCGACGGGATCGTGAAGTCGATGACGGCCGGACGAGCCACGGATCTGCGGGCATCGAGGGACTTTTCCACGTCGGGAAACGGGGGGACGGCGCAGTCGTCCTTGCCCGCCGGCCGGTCCCAGATGTCGCGGGCATAGCGGCTGCGCACCGCCAGCACGACGGCTTCCGTCCTGTCATTGCGCATCAGGCCCGCCGCCGCCAGCGAGCGGGCGACCTCCTCGAGGATGTCGGCGGATTGCTCGAAGGTGATGGCCTTCACTTCCGGCGGTGCGTCGCGCCCGCAGCGGTGCACCTCGAACAGCCAGTCGTGGATGATGTAGGCCGGGCCGAGGCCCCAGGGCGACAGGCCGGGCACGCCCCACAGGATGCGCGGCACCGAGCCGCCGTCGGTGTACATGTCCTCCGGCACGATCGGCACGGTCAGGAAACTCGGCTGGAAGCTGAGGGCGTTCGCGGTCCTGCGGTAGATGAAGGCGTCTTCCCTGTTCCACTCGACGAGAACGCGTCCCTGAAGGATCCCGGTCGGGCCGGCGGTCGAGCCGCCCGAGACGCATCCGCCGAGACACAGCAAGGCCGCAAGAGTCCGGACGATCCTCGATCTGATCATGACGTGAGGCCCCCGCCGCAACGTTCGCGATGATAACCGCGAAACGCGACAGGCGGCAATCGTCACGACACCCGGTTGTTCTCGATCGTCAGGTTGGAGAAATTCGCCGCGCTGGCCCGGGCCAGATCGCCGGTGACGAGCTCGCCGCCCCGCTCGCCGCGGATCGCGCCCTCGCTGGCGCCGTCGATCATGTTGCCCGACAGCACCGCCCCGCCGGCACCCTCGGCGACCGAGACGGCGATGCCGACCCGCCCGCCGCGCAGCACGTTGGCCGAGGCGACGAGGCCGTTGGCCCCTGCGGCGCCGCCGGCATAGATGCCGTAGAGCGGCGCGTTCTCGACGACGTTGCCGGTGACGCTTGCCCCGGCGGCCACCGAGATGCCGATGCCGTCGCCCTCCGCCGGCTCTTCGCCGGGGCCAAGGCGCGCACCACGTTGCCCTGGCAGACCGCCGGCCGGTCCTCGCCGCCGGAGAGGCGGATGCCGGCCGCGGCGCCGTCGATCACGTTGCCGGAGACCAGCGCGCCGCCTGCGCCCGCAACCTCGATCGCCGTGCCGCCGGACCGCAGGCAGCTGTTGCCGACGAGCTGGAGCCCGGGGCTGGCGCTGGCGTGGATCGCGCCGGCCGCGCAGTCGGCGATGCGGTTGCCGGACACGATCACCGCGCCTGCGCCGGAGAGCAGTACGCCGGAGCCGGCCCGCCCGCCGGCGCCGGTGCGGCTGGCGATCCGCTCGATGCGGTTGTCGGAGACAAGGCTGCCGTCCTCGCCGGGCGTCCAGCGGGTCAGCGACACGCCGGCCTCGCCGCAGTCGGTGATCTCGTTGCCGGAAATCGACAGGCCGACCGCCTCGATGACGGCAAGGCCGCTGCCGGCGGCGCCGTTGATCCGGCAGCCGGTGACGCGGCCGGAGACGCGGGAAAGTGCCAACGCGGTGCCGGAACTGCCCGAGACGGTGCAGCGCTCGATGGTGAGGTCGGTGACGGCGGAGAAGGCGAGCAGGCCGGCGTCCGGATCGTCGAGAGCGCGGTTGGCGCCGTCGATTGTCACGCCGTCGAGGCGACGTCGGAGACGCCATTGGCGGTCAGCAGCCGTCCGCCGCCGGAATAGACCATCACCGAGCGGCCGGGGATGCCGATGATGCGCACCCCGGAAGCCATCGTCAGGTTGGAGACGAGGTAGCGCCCCGGCGGCAGGAACAGCGGCCGACCCTCGCGGGCGGCGCGGTCCAGCGCCTGCTGCATCACGAGGCTCTGGTCGTCGGAGGCGCCGGGGGCAAGGCCGTGGTCGACAGCGCCGAACGAGCCGCGCAGGCCGGCAAGTTCCGTGCGCGCGGTCTCGGAGCGGGCCGGCACCAGCATCAGCCCGGTCCCCGCCGTCGCCATCGTGCCATATAGAAACGCCCGGCGATCCATTCTGGGTCTTCCTCCGCTGGATGGAGGAAGCGGAGCAAGGATCGGGCCGGGGGAGCTTACATCCCCAGCATCGCCGCGATTTCGGCGGCGGCAAGCGAGGCGGAGAGGCGGCCGGCGCGGACGTCGGCTTCGAGGCGGCGGTTGGCGTCGCGCAGGGCGGGGTCACGGTCGAGGCGGTCGCGGAAGCGGGTGAGGATCATCTCGCGCATCCAGTGGACCTGCTGGTCGCGGCGGCGGGCATCGAAGCGGCCGGAGCGGACGGTCACGTCGCGGTAGCGCTCGATCTCCGACCAGACGACGTCGAGGCCCTCGTTGGCAAGGCCCGAGATCGTGACGACCGGCGGGGTCCAGTCGGGCGTTCCGGCGCCGAGGATGTGCAGCGCCGCGCGGTACTCCGACGCCGAGGCGCGGGCGCGCAGGGCGCCGTCGCCGTCGGCCTTGTTGACGGCGATCATGTCGGCGACTTCGAGGATGCCCTTCTTGATGCCCTGCAACTCGTCGCCGGCACCCGGCAGCATCAGCACGAGGAAGAAGTCGACCATCTCGGCGACGGTGGTCTCCGACTGGCCGACGCCGACCGTCTCGACGAGGATCACGTCGAAGCCGGCCGCCTCGCACAGCAGCATCGTCTCGCGGGTGCGGGCGGCAACGCCGCCGAGCGTGCCGGCCGAAGGGGAGGGGCGGACATAGGCGTTGGGATCGACGGCAAGCCGGGCCATCCGCGTCTTGTCGCCGAGGATCGAGCCGCCGGTGCGGGTGGACGACGGATCCACCGCCAGCACGGCCACCTTGTGGCCGGCGGCGGTGAGATTGGTGCCGAACTGGTCGATGGTGGTGGACTTGCCGACGCCCGGCACGCCGGTGATGCCGATGCGCAGCGAGCGGCCGCTGTCGGCGAGAAGCTCCTGGAGCAGGTCGCGCGCCTTCGCCTGATGCTCGGGCTTCCGCGATTCCACGAGGGTGATCGCGCGGGCGAGCACCGCCCGCTCGCCGGCGCGGATGCCGGCGGCAAGGCCGGCCACGTCGGTGTCCGGGCGCCGGACATCGCCGGCCGGAGCGAGACGCGCGGTCATCGCCGTCAGCCGCCCGCCTGCGGCGTCCAGATCATCCGCTGCAGCGTGGAACTGGCCACGGTCGCCGGATCGGGCAGGGTGTCGGAGGCCTCGTAGTTCGGGATGGCGAAGACGAGCGTGACGGACGGCGCGCCGCGCGCGGTGCAGATCGGCATGCCGGCCCAGTTGCCGCGGCCGACGCGGCACTGCCCGATGTCCTGGCGCGTCTCGGCGAAGCTCATGCCGATCCGCTCGCCGTTGGGCCCGGCCATGTGGTGGGTGACGCCGTGGATCGCCTCGATCCGGCCGCCGCCGGCCGGAAGGATCTGCAGCACCTGCAAGCCATCGTGGAAGGCGGCGAGCGCCGTCTCCGTGCGCGTTTCGGTCGCCATGGTCACGGTGTCCACGGTGTAGCCGGGCAGGGCGGTCTCGATGGCCGCCTTGGAGTAGGGCGTGCCGGCGCCGACCGGGCCGGCACCGGTCTGGCCGAGCACCAGCAGGGTGTCGGTCGGAACGCTGCTGATGTCCTCGATCGAGGCGGAGCAGCCGCCGACGAGGAAGAGGAGGAAGCCGGCCGCGGCGATGCGGGCCTTGCCGGCGGGCGAGGAGGTGTGGGGGGCACGTCTCATCATGAAAGGCCGATAGCACGGCCCGGCGGGCGCGGAAAGGGCGGCGGCGGGATGCGGCGACATGCCTCCGGCAATATCCCCCGCCGCCATCCGGCTCAGCCGAGCACGACGGCCGTGCCGGTGGCCGACACCATCAGCATCGAGCCGTTGTTGCCGACCGTCTCGTAGTCGATGTCGACGCCGATCACCGCGTCGGCGCCGAGATTCAGCGCGTCGGCGCACATCTCGTCGACGGCGATCTTGCGGGCGCGGCGCAACTCGCTCTCGTAGGCGCCCGAGCGGCCGCCGACAATGTCGCGGATCGAGGCGAACAGGTCCTTGAACACGTTGGCGCCGAGAATGGCCTCGCCGGTGACGAGGCCGCGATAGGCGACGATCCGCCGGCCTTCGACGGTGTGGGTGGTGGTGACGAGCAAGGACGGTCCTCCGGGCTGCGGGCGCCCGCACCGGGCGGCGGGGGCGGCGCGATGATCGGGCCGAAGCCGCGCCGCCGCAAGCCCGGAGGTGGTCGGTAGGCAGGGTCAGACCGGGGACCGGGCCGGGTCTCAGACGTCGGCGGCCTCCGCCACTTCCGCCATCTCCGGCACCTGCACCGTGCTGAGCCGCGACATGCGGTTCCAGGCGTCGAGGCCGGCGATCTTGTAGGCCTCGGCAAGGGTCGGATAGTTGAAGGTGTTCTCGATGAAGTAATCGATGGTGCCCTTCAAATTCAGCACCGCCTGGCCGATGTGGATCAGCTCGGTCGCGCCCTCGCCGACGATGTGGACGCCGAGCAGGCGCCGCGTCTTCAGCGAGAAGATCATCTTCATCATGCCGGTGTTGAGCCCCATGATGTGGCCGCGCGAGGTCTCGCGGAAGCGGGCGATGCCGCATTCGTAGGGAATGCCGCGCGTGCGCACCTCCTCCTCGCCCATGCCGACCGTGGAGATTTCCGGCACGGCGTAGATGCCATAAGGGAAATAGTCGGGGGCCGGCGGCAGCGGCATGCCGAAGGCGTGGCAGGCGGCGACCCGCCCCTGTTCCATGGAGGTGGAGGCAAGGCTCGGAAAGCCGATCACGTCGCCGGCGGCATAGATGCCCGGCACGCTGGTGGCAAAGGTCTTCGGATCGACGGTGATCCGGCCGCGATGGTCGGTTTCCAGCCCGGCGGCGGCGAGGTTCAGCGAATCCACGGAGCCGACGCGCCCGGCGGCAAACAGCAGCGCCTCGGAGCGGATGCGCCGGCCGCCGGACAGCACCGCCACCGGCCAGCCGTTCTCCATCACGATGCTGTCGACCTTGTCACCGAGCCGGATCGCCATGCCGCGGTCGCGCAGGTCGTGGACGAATTCGTCGATGATCTCGCGGTCGATGAAGTCGAGGAAGCTGGAGCGGGGCTCGATCAGGGTCACCGACACGTCGAGCGCGGAGAAGATCGTGGCGTATTCGACGCCGATGACGCCGGCGCCGATCACGGTCAGGCTGCGCGGCAGCTTGCCGATCTCGATGATCTCGTCGCTGTCGAGCACGTTGCTGCCGTTGAAGGGCACATAGTCGGGGCGGAATGGCCGGGTGCCGACCGCGATCAGCACGTTCTCGGCGCAAAATTCGGTGCGCTCGCCGTTGTCGGCGACGACCTCGATCCGGTTCGGGCCGAGAAAGCGGGCCGTGCCCCAGACCGTGTCGACCGAATTGCGGGCGAACTGGTGCTCCAGCACGTCGACCTCGTGGTCGAGGGTCTTGTAGAGCCGGGCGAGCAGGTCGTCCGAGCCGATGTCCTTCTTCACCCGGTAGGCCCTGCCGTAGAAGCCGCGCTCGCGCCAGCCGGTGAGGTTGAGCACGGTCTCGCGCAGGGTCTTGGACGGGATCGTGCCGGTGTGGACCGACACGCCGCCGACCCGGCGCCCCTTTTCCACCACCAGCGCCGATTTTCCGAGCTTGGCGCTCTGGATGGCGGCACGGCGCCCCGACGGCCCGCTGCCGATCACGATCATGTCGTAGGTCTTCATGTCCGCCTGTTTCCCCCAGCATCGCCCGACTGTCATGGCCCGACCGTCATGCCCCGGTCTCCGGGCCGGCGCCCCGCGCCGCGGCGCCATCATTGCCGTCTTCGATGACAGGCGTTCGGGCGACGACGGGCGAACGGGCGAACGGGCGAACGGGCGGGCCTCTGGCGGAGGCATGCACGTCCGGGGCCAGATCGGCCGGCGGAAGCCCCGAAAACGCCACAGCACGGGACAGGACATCCTGGATCCCGAGGCCGGAAGGCCTGTTTCATCGCGGCCGATCGCGCCGTAAATTCAGGAGCATCGAAGTCGTGGGCGATTCGCGTTCGAGTCGGATCGCGGCAGGGGCGAAGGCGGGGCGGGATCGATGAAGGACATGTCCGTCGGAGCGGCGCCCGGCGTCAGGCTGCGGATCTGGCCGAAGACGCTCGGCCTGTCGCTGCTGTCGATCCTTGCCTCCATTCTTGTCACGCTCGCGCTGGAGGCCGTGTTCGTCCGCCCGTTCTTTCCGGGGATGAATCTCTACATCGGCGCCGGCATCGCGGCCGGCGTCTCGGCGATGCTGGCAACGCCGACGATCTACGTGTTCCTGAGGATGCAGGCGCGGCTGAAGTCCCTCTATGGCCGGGTCGAGCAGCTGGCGATGGCCGACGACCTGACCGGACTGATGAACCGCCGCTGCTTCGTCCAGACCGCGGAACGCGATTTCGTCGTCCCCGGCCTTCCGGTCGGGGCGCTGCTGATCGACATCGACCGCTTCAAGTCCATCAACGACCGCTTCGGCCACGCCTGCGGCGACGCGGTGCTGATGCGGGTCGCACGGGCGATTGCCGAGGCCGCGGGGGAGGGCCGGCTTGCCGCGCGTCTGGGCGGCGAGGAGTTCATCGTCCTCGGAGCGGCCCTCTCGGAGACGGAGGCACTGGCGCTCGCCGAACGGGTCCGCGCGGCGGTGGCCCGGCAGCGGATCGTGTTCGGCACCGACGTGCTGTCGGTCACGGTCAGCATCGGCGTGGCGCTGGCGGCGGATGACTATACGTTGAGCGCATTGATGTCGCAGGCCGATCTTGCGCTCTACGACGCCAAGCGCGACGCCGCGACAAGGTGGTGCCCTACCGGCCGCAGATGGCCTTCGCCGCACTCGCGAGCCGTCCCGGCCGGACGCCGCCGCCTGAAAGCGCCGCCGCGGAATAGGTGGGCGGCTCCGGAAGCGGAGCCTACTCGGCCGCCTCGAGATCGCCGTGGCCGAGGCGGCGGTTGAGGTCGTGCAGCAGGCGGCCGGCGGCCTCGGCGATCACGGTGCCGGGCGGGAAGATCGCGCTGGCGCCGGCCGCCTTCAGGGCGTCGTGGTCCTGCGGCGGGATCACGCCGCCGACGACGATCATGATGTCGCCGCGGCCGTGCGTGTCGAGCGCCGCCTTCAGGGCCGGGACCAGCGTCAGGTGGCCGGCGGCGAGCGACGAGACGCCGACGATGTGCACGTCGTTCTCGATCGCCTGGCGGGCGGCCTCTTCCGGGGTGGCGAACAGCGGGCCGATGTCGACGTCGAAGCCGAGGTCGGCGAAGGCCGAGGCGATCACCTTCTGGCCGCGGTCGTGGCCGTCCTGGCCCATCTTGGCGACGAGGATGCGCGGCCTGCGACCCTCGTTTTCCTCGAAGGCCTCCACCAGCCGGGCGATGTCGGCGATCTTCTCGTGCATGCGGCCCGCCTCCCGCTTGTAGACGCCGGAAATGGAGCGGATCTCGGCCTTGTGGCGGCCGAAGACCTTTTCCATCGCGATGGTGATCTCGCCGACCGTCGCCATGGCGCGGGCGGCCTCGATGGCAAGCGCGAGGAGGTTGCCCTCGCCGCTGGCGGCCGAGGCGGTCAGCGCGTCGAGTGCGCGCTCCACCGCGGCCGGATCGCGCTCGGCGCGCAGGCGCTTCAGCTTCTCGATCTGGGCGGCGCGCACGGCCGAATTGTCGATCTTCAGCACGTCGATCTCGGTCTCGGTGCCGACGCGGTACTTGTTGACGCCGATCACCGGCTGGGCGCCGCTGTCGATGCGCGCCTGGGTGCGGGCGGCGGCTTCCTCGATCCGGAGCTTCGGGATACCGGCCTCGATCGCCTTGGCCATGCCGCCGAGCGCCTCCACCTCGGCGATGTGGGCGAGCGCCTTCTCGGCAAGGTCGGCGGTCAGCCGCTCCACGTAGAAGGAGCCGCCCCAGGGGTCGATCATCTTGGTCGTGCCGCTCTCGTCCTGCAGCATGATCTGGGTATTGCGGGCGATGCGGGCGGTGAAGTCGGTCGGCAGGGCGAGGGCCTCGTCGAGGCCGTTGGTGTGCAGCGACTGGGTGTGGCCCTGGGTCGCCGCCATCGCCTCGATCACCGTGCGCACGACGTTGTTGTAGGGATCCTGCGCCGTCAGCGACCAGCCGGAGGTCTGGGAATGGGTGCGCAGCGACAGCGAGCGCGGGTCCCTCGGATCGAACTCCCGCTTCATCAGGTTCGCCCACAGCAGCCGCGCGGCGCGCAGCTTGGCGACCTCCATGAAGAAGTTGGTGCCGATCGCCCAGAAGAAGGACAGACGCGGCGCGAAGCGGTCGACGGGCAGGCCGGTGCGGATGCCGGTGCGCACGTATTCGATGCCGTCGGCCAGCGTGTAGGCCAGTTCCAGGTCCGCCGTCGCGCCCGCTTCCTGCATGTGGTAGCCGGAAATCGAGATCGAGTTGAACTTCGGCATGTTCTCGGAGGTGAAGGCGAAGATGTCCGAGATGATCCGCATCGAGGGGCCGGGCGGATAGATGTAGGTGTTGCGGACCATGAACTCCTTGAGGATGTCGTTCTGGATGGTCCCCGACAGCTTGTCGGCCGAGACGCCCTGTTCCTCGGCGGCAACCACGAACAGCGCCAGCACCGGCAGCACCGCGCCGTTCATGGTCATCGACACGCTCATCTGGTCGAGCGGGATGCGGTCGAACAGGGTGCGCATGTCGTAGATGGAATCGATCGCCACCCCGGCCATGCCGACGTCGCCGGGCACACGCGGATGGTCGCTGTCGTAGCCGCGATGGGTGGCGAGATCGAAGGCGACCGAGAGGCCCTTCTGGCCCTGCTCGAGGTTGCGCCGGTAGAAGGCGTTGGAATCCTCGGCGGTGGAGAAGCCGGCATACTGGCGGACCGTCCACGGGCTCTGGACATACATCGTCGGATAGGGGCCGCGCAGATAGGGCGCAAGGCCCGGCCAGCCATCGACATGGGTGAGGCCGTCAAGGTCGGCGGCGGAAAACACCGGCTTGACCGTCACGCCCTCGGGGGTCATCCACGGTTCGGCGGCCGTGGGCACGGCGGCCGGGGCGAGGCGGCGGTAGGGCACGTCGGCAAAGGAGGGGAGACGGCTCATGCTCTTCACTCCTGTCCGGGGGCGGGGAGGGCGACGCCGAGATCGGCGAGGAGATCCCGCAGCAGCGCGATCATGTCGAGACCCTCGTGGACGAAGGCACTGACGCCGGCGGCGCGCCAGTCGGCCTCGCGCTCGCCCGGCCGGCCGGCCATCAGGATCTTCGCGGCACCGGCGGCGGCGAGCGCCCGGGCGGCGTCTTGCGCCAGTGTCTCATAGGCGGCATCGCTGGAACAGAGACAGGCGATGCGCGCGCCGCTCTGCGCGAAAGCGTCCGCCAGCGTCTCTCCCGTCAGATGTCCGCCCCGGCCCTCGGCCTCGATGCCGCCGGCCTCGAACAGGTTCTTGGCCCAGGTGCTGCGCAGGGTGTAGGCCGAGACCGGGCCGAGGTTGGCGAGGAAGATCGCCGGCCGCGCGCCGGTTGCGGCGAGATGGGCGTCGGAAGCATCGCGCAGCGCCTCCCAGGGCTCGGCGATGCGGTGAGCGGGCACCGCATCGGCAGGCGCGGCCGCCTGCGGCAGCGGCGCGGCGACGCTCGGCCTGCGCTCGGTGAGCAGCGGCCAGGTGCTGGTGCCCGTGATCGGTTCGCGGCGGCGGGCGACGGCGAGGCGCGAGGCGTCGGCGTGGGCGGCGATGCGGCCCGAAAGTGCGCCGGAGGCAAGGCTCGCGGCAAGGCCGCCCTCGGCCTCGATCCGGCGGAACTCGTCCCAGGCGCGTTCGGCGAGCGCGTCGGTCAGCGCCTCGATGCCGCCGCTGCCGGCGGCCGGGTCGGCGACGCGGAAGATGTTGGATTCCTCCATCAGCACGGTCTGCACGTTGCGCGACAGGCGCCGCGCGTCGTCGTCCGGCAGGCCGAGCAGGGCGGTGTGCGGCAGGGTCGAGATCGCGTCGGCGCCGCCGGTGGCGGCCGCGAAGGTGGCGACGGTGGCGCGCAGGATGTTCACCCACGGGTCGCGCTTCGTCATCATCCGCCGCGCGGCTTCCGCGTGGACGAAGGCGGGGGCGGCGGCAAAGCCGCAGGTCTCGGCCATCAGCGCATGCAGACGGCGGAAGGCGCGCAGGCGGGCGATGGTGAGGAACTGGTTCTGGTCGGCAACGAGTCTGTATTCGGTCCGCGCGAACACGGTGGCCGGATCGGCAAGGCCGCCGGCCTCGGCCCGGCGCAGGTATTCGGCGGTGGTGGCGAGCGCGATGGCGATCTGCTGCGAGGGCGCCGCGCCTGCCCCGTGCCAGCCCTGTCCGCGGGCGGACAGCCAGGTGCCGGGGAGATCATGGGCCGCGCCGATGCGCAGGGCCGCGGCAAGGTCCGCCGACGGGTCGGCCGCGCCGGCGGCGAAGGGGTCGACGCCGAGATGCAGACCGCCGCTGCGCTCGCCCTCCGTGTGCGCGACGAAGCCGGCGATCTCGTCCAGCCGCGCGGCATCGCCGCAGGACAGGTGGATCGCGATCATCCCGACATAGACGCCCTCGAACAGGCGGGCCGGGTCGACGCTGGCGACCGGAAGGCGGATGTCGACGCCGCCGACCCCGCCGGACAGTTCGTCGAGCAGGCGGGCATTGGCAAGCTCCGCCGTGTCGACGTCGAGCGGCTGGACGATGCACACGGTGCGCCGGCAGGGCGGCCGGCGACCACCACCGCATCGCGCCGCGCCGGGGAGAGCGGGGGAACGAGAATGCGTCCGGCGTCTTCGCCGCGATCCTGTCGAGGGACCCGCCCTTGAGGGCCTTGTCGACCGCGGCCCGCCAGGCGGCCTCGTCGGCCGGCTCGATCGTGCCGTCCAGCAGCGCCGACAGGCGCGCGCCTTGCTCGGTCATGGGTTCCCGTCCCGTTGTTGTCGTTGCCCGCGCGGCCGCACGTCCACGCGGCCACGCGGTGCCGCCGGCCGCGCCGGGGGACTTCGCACCTGCACAAGAGATCAGGCGCGGTCCGCCGGCAAGGCGACGGCTGGTCGCATCCGCATCCTGCCGCCGGGAGGGGGCTGGCTCAACCGCTACTTCTGGCGGGTGCCGTGCGGCAGTCGCTCGGCGGCGATCTTGTCGATCCGCAAGCCGTCCATGTCGACCACCTCGAAACGCCAGCCGAGGCAGGTGAAGGTCTCGCCGGTGGCGGGCAGATGGCCGAGACGGGCGAGCACGAAGCCGGCGGCGGTGTGGTAGCCGCGGTCCTTCGGCAGCTTGAGCCCGACGATGTCGGCCATGGCATCGACCGGCATCGAGCCGGAGATCATCCAGGAGCCGTCGTCGCGCTGGTAGTAGGCGGTGTCTTCCTCGGCATCGAGGTCGGACTTGAAGCCGCCGACGATGGCGCCGAGCACGTCGGCCGGCGTGACGAGACCGTCGAAGTCGCCGTATTCGTCGTGGACCAGCGCCATCGGCACGTCGGCGGCGCGCAGGACCTCGAGCAGTTCGGGAGCGCCCATCGTGTCGGGGACCACGGGCGCGGGCCGGATGAGATCGGCGATCGTGAACTCGCTGCCTTCGACGAGCGCGGCGAGCAGGTCCTTGGCGGCGATCACGCCGACGATGTCGTCGAGCCCGTTGCGGCAGACCGGCAGGCGCGAATGCGGCGACTTCGCCAGCCGCTCGCGCAGCACGTCCGGCGAGGCGTCGAAGGGGAGCCAGTCGACCTCCGTGCGCGGCGTCATCAGGCCCTTGGCCGAACTGTCGCCGAAGCGGAACACGGCCGAGAGCAGGCGGCGCTCGTGGGATTCGATGCGCCGGCGTTCTCCGCCTCGTCGATCAGCGAGCGCACTTCCTCCTCGGTCACGCTGGGCCCGGTTTCCTCGCGGATGCGCAGCAGGAAGAAGACGAGGCGGGAGGAGACGTCGAGCAGCCAGACCAGCGGCGCCGCCACCCGCGACAGGATGTTCATCGGACCGGCGACGAGACAGGCAATCGCCTCGGGATTGCGCAGCGCGATCTGCTTGGGCACCAGTTCGCCGACCACCAGCGAGAAATAGGTGATCACGGCGACCACGAGGCCGAATCCGAGCGGGGCGGCGACGGCCTGCGAAAGGCCCGCCTCGATGAGCACGGCCTCCAGCAGCGCGCCGAGCGAGGCACCCGAATAGGCGCCGGCAAGAATGCCGACGAGGGTGATGCCGATCTGGACCGTGGACAGGAAGCGGCCGGGGTCAGCCGAAAGCGCCATGGCGGCGCGCGCGCCGGGTCGGCCGTTCTCCACCATCGACCTGAGGCGGGACCGCCGGGACGAGACGAGGGCCAGTTCGGACAGGGCGAACACACCGTTGAGAAGGATGAGTCCGGCGACGATCAGGATTTCGATCATGCAGTCGATCGGCCCGCGCAAGGAGGAGCGAGCCGGTGTTTCTCCTGTGGCAGCGGGCGAGCCTCAGACGAACTGCTCAAGCCCGGGGATGGCGCCGACGATGTCGTCGACGAGGTCTGAACCCGCGTGCTCGCGGGCATAATCGACGAATTCGCGCGTCAGGCCCTGGATCTCGCCCATGTCGAGGCCGGCCGAGCTGAGCTGGGTGAAGGCCGCCATCGCGCCGCCACCGACGAGCCCGCCGAGACCGGCGAACAGGCCGCCGCCGCCGGACGGGGCGGCGGACAGGAAGTCCGTGAGGCCGAGCTTTTCGGCAAGCTCGTGGACCTTGTCGCTCGGGCCGTCACGATCGAGAAAGTTGAGCACGATCCGAAGGGCCGTGTCCGCGGTGTCGGTGCTGATCCCGATGTTCTCGGAAACCCGTCGTACAAGCTCGTGCATGCCGCAGCACTCCAGCCGAATTTCGTCGGCGGAATAGATACCACGGCCACCGTGAAAACAAGCGTGAGTTTTCCTCACGGACTGTTCACTGCGCCGCGCGTGTCTTGGTCCGCCCGCCGGTCTGCGGCCCTGGTCCGCCCTTGTCGCGGTCCCCACCGGAGGCAGGTCCGCCCGCCGGAGCGCCGCGCCGGGCGGGTCGATTGCCCGGGCCGGACCGGCATCCTATAAATCCTGCGAAGCGGCGAACGCAGGACCGCTCGGGGGATTGGGCATGATCGTCGAGGACAGGATCTACATCGGCTCGAGCGGCAAGCCGGAATATCTCACCCTGAAGCTTGCGAACCGCCACGGGCTGGTGACGGGCGCGACCGGCACGGGCAAGACCGTGACGCTGCAGATCCTCGCCGAGGGCTTTTCCAATGCCGGCGTGCCGGTGTTCTGCGCCGACATCAAGGGCGACCTCTCGGGCCTTGCGATCGCCGGCGAGCCGAAGGACTTCCTGACCAAGCGGGCCGAGGAGATCGGTCTCGGCGACCAGTATGTGCTGGAGGAGAGCCCGACGATCTTCTGGGACCTGTTCGGCGTCGAGGGTCACCCGATCCGGACCACGATCTCGGAAATGGGGCCGCTGCTGCTGGCCCGGCTGATGAACCTCAACGACACCCAGGAGGGCGTGCTCAACATCGCCTTCAAGATTGCCGACGATGAGGGCCTGCTGCTGCTGGACCTCAAGGACCTGCGCGCGATGCTCGGCTATCTGTCGGAGCATGCGAAAGAGATCTCGGCCACCTACGGCAATGTCTCGACCGCCACCATCGGCGCGATCCAGCGCGGACTTCTGGTGCTGGAGCAGCAGGGCGCTGACAATTTCTTCGGCGAGCCGGCGCTGGAGATTTCCGAGCTGATGCGCACGACCCGCGACGGGCGTGGCGTCGTCAGCGTGCTGGCCGCCGACAAGCTGATCAACAACCCGCGCCTCTATGCCACCTTCCTGCTCTGGCTGCTGTCGGAGCTGTTCGAGGTGCTGCCGGAGGTCGGAGATCCCGAGAAGCCGCGTCTCGTCTTCTTCTTCGACGAGGCGCATCTCCTGTTCGACGAGGCCCCGAAGGCATTGGTCGACAAGGTGGAGCAGGTGGTCAAGCTGATCCGCTCCAAGGGCGTCGGCGTCTACTTCGTGACCCAGAACCCGCTCGACATGCCGGAAAGCGTGCTCGCCCAACTCGGCAACCGCATCCAGCACGCCCTGCGCGCCTACACCCCGCGCGAACAGCGGGCCGTGAAGGTGGCGGCGAGCACCTTCCGCCCGAACCCCGCCTTCGATGCCTTCGAGGTGATCACCCAGCTCGGCGTCGGCGAGGCACTGGTTTCGACACTGGAGGGCAAGGGCGTGCCGTCGGTGGTCGAGCGGACGCTGATCCGCCCGCCCTCCGGCCGGCTCGGGCCGTTGACACCGGAGGAGCGGCGCCAGATCGTGCAGAACAGCCCGGTCGCCGGCCATTACGACACGCCGGTCGACCGCGAGTCGGCCTTCGAGATGCTGGCGGCCAAGGCCGAGGAGGCGCTGGTGCAGGCGCAGGCACCGCAGGCGTCCGGCGGCCTCTTCGGCGGCCTGCTCGGCACCCTGTTCGGCACCACGACCACCGCGGCGGAGGGCGGCCGCCGCCCGAAGCTCACCGGCACCCAGCGGGTGGCGCGCGACGTGACGCGCTCTGTGGTCAACCAGGTGGCCGGCAAGGTCGCCGCCGATCTCGGCAGATCGGTCGCCGGTTCGGTCGGCTCGACGGCGGGCCGGGCGATCGTGCGCGGCGTGCTCGGCAGCCTGCTGCGGCGCTAGGTCAGGACGACCGGGACGGATCTTCCGGCGTCTTGCTGCGTCCTTGCAGCCACAGCGCGGTCATCCAGCACAGGATTGCCCAGGCGGCGCCGGCGCACCAGCCGGCGAGCACGTCGGTCGGATAGTGCACGCCGAGATAGATGCGGCTGAGGCCGATCAGCATCGTCAGCACGATGGCAATGCCGAGCACATAGGCCCGGGTGCGGCGATCTGGCTCGACCCGGGCGAGCAGGGCGCCGAGGGTCAGGTAGGTCGCCGCCGACAGCATGGCGTGGCCGCTCGGAAAACTCATGGTGTGGATGTCGGTCAGATGCGCCACGAGGTCCGGCCGCGGCCGGGCGAAGAGGTTCTTCATCAACGTGCTGAGCACCATGCCGCCGATGACCGAGGCGGCGACGATCAGGGCGTTGCGGCGCTTGCCCTTGGCGATCAGGTAGCCGATCGCCGCCAGCGTCAGCAGGGTGAGAACCGTGATGCTGCCGAGCGAGGTGATGTCCTTGACCGCGCTTTCCAGCCACGGCGGACCGATCGGGTCGGCGTGATCGGCCGGATTGCGCAGGGCGAGCAGCACGGCGGTGTCGAGCGCATGGGTCTCGTCCTCGGACACCTCCTCGGCGATCTGGATGAAGGCGAGCAGGCTGCCGCAGAACAGGATGATGAGGGACAGCGTCGCGAGTTCTGAACGCGCCCAGACGTAGATCTTCAGCAAGTCGAATCTGAACTGCGGCATGGACAGGGCCTCATGTGTCCCGCGAACGGGCGGGATTCGGACAGGCGGATCGCGCTCAGCCTTCGAGGCGGGGGCCGGAATGTCCCTGCGGAGCCTCGGCGAGGATCCTGTTCTCGCATCGTATCCGGATGAACAGCACCACCGCATTGGCGAGCGAGAAGACGAGCGCCACCAGCGGCAGCCCGAGGCACAGCGGCAGGACCGCGATCTCGCCGACGACCACCGCGTAGTTCGGATGGGACATGTAGCGATAGGGTCCATGCGTGACCAGTGGCGCGCCGGGCAGAACGATGATGCGCGTCGTCCAGCGCCGGCCGAGGGTGCCGAGAACCCAGAAGCGCAGGACCTGCAACACTCCGAAGACGGCAAGCCAGGCCGGATCGAGCGGCTGGTCCCAGCCGAACCACCAGAGGACGGCCAGCCAGACGACGTGCAGCGCGACGATGACCGGGTAGTGGCCGGCGCCGACCTCGTGGGCGCCGCGGGCGAGAAGCGCCGCGGTGTTGCGGCGCGCCAGCCAGAGTTCGCCGAGCCGCTCGGCCGTGACGAGGGCGAGCAGGAGGACCGCCGCGGTCATGGACCCGTCTCCAGCACGGCGGTGCTGAGCGAGAAGCCCGGCCCCATGGCCATCGCCAGGCTGCGTCCCGGTGCGCCTTCGGCCAGCATGCGTTCGAGCACGAACAGCGCCGTCGGGGCCGACATGTTGCCGAAGTCGGCGAGGACAGCCCGCTCGACCGCGAGCGCGCCGGCTTCGATCGGCAGGGCCTGTTCCAGCGCCTCGATCACCTTCGCGCCGCCGGGGTGGCAGATGTAGCGGTCGATGTCCGAGGCGGCGAGGTGGCCGGCACGCAGGATCGCCGCGACGGCGGCCCCGGTCTCGGCTGCGGCAAAGGGAGGAATCGCCCGGTCGAAGATGACGCCGAAGCCGGTCTCGTCGATGTCCCAGCCCATGATGCCGAGCGTCCCCGGCCAGGTGTGCTGGCCGGTGGCGCCGATGCGGGCAAGTCCGCCGCCATCGGTCGAGAGCAGGCAGGCTGCCGCGCCGTCGCCGAACAGGGCGGTGGCGACGATGTTCGCCTTCGTCAGCTTGTCGAGCCGGAAGGAGAGGCTGCAGAGTTCCACGGCGACCAGAAGCACGAGGCTGCCCGGCCGGGCTTCGGCGAGGCGTCCGGCGATGCCGAGGCCGGCGATGCCGCCGCCGCAGCCATGGCCGAACACCGGGACGCGCAGCACATCCGGCCGCAGGCCGAGACGCTCGGCCGCCCGGGCCTCGATGCTTGGCGTGGCAATGCCGGTGGAGGACACGGTGACGACCGTGTCGATCGCTGCGGCCGGCAACCCGGCCCTTTGCAGCGCGCGTTCGGTTGCTTCGGCGAACAGGGCTTCGGCTCCGGCGAGATAGGCGACGTTGCGATCGCTCCATCCATGCGGCGCGCGATACCAGTCGAGGGGCTGGGCGACATGACGCTTGCGGATGCCGGAGGTCCGGAACACCCGTTCGATCCGGTCGAAATCGTCGAACCTGTCGGCAAAGGTGTCCCGCGCGAGATCTGCCGCCGTCTCCTGGTCGAGGATCGTGGGCGGGACAGCGGTGGCGATGGCGTGAAGCTGGGCGTTCAACAGGAAACCGATCGATTGGCTGTCGGGAGGATTTCGGCAACACCGGCGTCGCGCGTTCGCCGGGCATTCCCGCTAACGATCTTGCGCCCGTTCCGTTTCGCAGCTTCGAACACAATTTCCTGATCGACAAGCGAATCTCGGTCTTCGCGAAGGCCGAGATCGGCGGGGCGACCCACCTCCGGCTTGCGTCCGCCGCGCGCCTCGTCTATTGATTCAATAGTTCTTGAAATATTGAGATGACGATGGACGAAACAGAAGCCCTTGGCGCCTTCGCCGCGCTGTCGCAGGAAACCCGGCTCCGCATCCTGCGGCTGCTGGTGACCTCCGGACCCGACGGCCTTGCCGCCGGTGCGGTCGCCGAGGCGATGGGCGTCTCCTCCTCCAATCTCTCCTTCCATCTCGCCCAGCTGGAACGGGCGGGCCTCGTCACGTCGCGACGCGAGTCGCGTTCGATCCTCTACAGCGCCGCCTATCCGGTGCTCGCCGACCTGATCCGCTTCCTGATGCGCGACTGCTGTCAGGGGCACCCCGAAGTCTGCGTGCCCGCCCTGGAAGCGGCGCCCGCCTGCTGCCCGCCCGAGAAGGACGTTCCCCATGTCTGACCACGTCTACAACGTGCTGTTCCTGTGCACCGGCAATTCCGCCCGCTCCATCCTGGGCGAGGCGATCCTCAACGCCGACCCGAGCGGTCGCTTCCGCGCGTTTTCGGCCGGCAGCCAGCCGAAGGGCGCGGTCAATCCCTTCGCGCTGAAGCTGCTGGAAAGCTATGACCTGTCGACCGAGGGACTGCGGTCCAAGCCTTGGGACGAGTTCGCCGCACCCGGCGCGCCGGTGATGGATTTCGTCTTCACCGTCTGCGACGACGCCGCCGGCGAGACCTGCCCGGTGTGGCCCGGCCAGCCGATGATTGCCCATTGGGGCATCGAGGACCCGGCCGCGGTCGAGGGCACCGACATCGAGAAGCTGGCCGCCTTCACCCGCGCCTACCGCTTCCTGAAGAACCGCATCTCGGTGTTCACGGCCCTGCCGATCGAGAGCCTCGACCGGCTGGCGCTCGGTCGGCGCCTGCGCGACATCGGCCAGTCGGAAGGCCACTCGGACGGCGCCGCCGCGCCCCGCTCCGACGTGGCGTGAGGGCGGCATGGACGTCGTCGTCTACCACAACCCCGGATGCGGCACCTCGCGCAACACCCTCGCGCTGCTGCGGCATCAGGGGATCGAGCCGCATGTGATCGAGTATCTGAAGACGCCGCCGAGCGCGGCCATGCTGGTCGATCTCGCCCGGCGGATGCGGATGCCGCTGCGCGAACTCCTGCGCGAGAAGGGCACGCCCTTCCGCGATCTGGGGCTCGGCGATCCGACCGTTGGCGACGAGGCGCTGCTGGCGGCGATCCAGGAGCATCCGGTGCTGATCAACCGGCCGATCGTGGTGGCGCCGCAGGGCGTGAAGCTCTGCCGTCCGTCCGAGACCGTGCTCGACCTGATCCCGCTTGTCGTGGCCGCCGACCTCGACAAGGACGACGGCACGCCGTTCCTGCGCGACGAGCAGATCTCGGCCACCGACCCGCGTCTTGCCAAGGCGCTGCGCGCGGCGAGACTGCGACCGAGGATCTCGATGTCTCGCCGGGCCGGTTCTTTGCCTTCCGCACGCTCGGCGGCACGCTGCTCGGCCATGCCGGCTTCGAGATCTACGGCGGCGACGCACTGATCCGGTCGCTCGCGGTGAGGGAAGAGCAGCGTGGCAAGGGCGCGGCCCGCGCCATGCTGCAGCTTCTCTCGACCCGTGCCTTCGAACAGGGCGCGCGGCGCGCCTTCGTGCTGACGACCACGGCGGCCGACCTCTTCCGCAAGGCCGGCTATGCGGACATGGACCGCAGCGCCGCGCCGGCGGCGATCCTTGGCACCCCGCAGGCCGCCTCCCTCTGTCCCTCTTCGGCGACGCTTCTGGCCCGCCGCATCACCCTGTGAGGCCCGATGTCGGTCTTTGAACGCTATCTCTCGCTCTGGGTCTTCCTGTGCATTGTCGTCGGGATCGGCCTTGGCTATCTCGTTCCCGGCGCCTTCCAGCTGGTGGCGGCGGCCGAGATCGCCAAGGTCAACCTGCCGGTGGCGGTGCTGATCTGGCTCATGGTCATTCCCATGCTGCTGAAGATCGACTTCGCCGCGCTGACGGAGGTCGGCCGGCACTGGCGCGGCATCGGCGTGACGCTGTTCGTCAACTGGGCGGTGAAGCCCTTTTCCATGGCGCTGCTGGGCTGGCTGTTCATCGGCTGGCTGTTCCGCGACCTGCTGCCGGCCGACCAGATCGACAGCTACATCGCCGGCCTGATCATCCTCGCCGCCGCCCCCTGCACGGCCATGGTGTTCGTGTGGTCGAACCTCACGCGCGGCGAGCCGCATTTCACCCTGAGCCAGGTGGCGCTCAACGACGCGATCATGGTCGTCGCCTTCGCGCCGATCGTGGCGCTGCTGCTCGGGCTTTCGGCGATCATCGTGCCGTGGGACACGCTGCTGCTGTCGGTGGTGCTGTACATCATCGTGCCGGTGATCATCGCCCAGCTGCTGCGCCGCCGGCTGCTGGCCACGGGCGGCGAGGCCTCCCTGAACCGGGTTCTGGCAAAGCTCGGCCCTGTGTCGCTGACCGCGCTGCTGGCGACGCTGGTGCTGCTGTTCGGCTTCCAGGGCGACCGGATCATCGCCGAGCCGCTGGTGATCGCGCTTCTGGCCGTGCCGATCCTGATCCAGGTCTATTTCAACTCCGGCCTTGCCTATCTCCTCAACCGCATGGCCGGCGAGAAGCATTGCGTCGCCGGGCCCTCGGCCCTGATCGGCGCCTCGAACTTCTTCGAGCTGGCGGTCGCCGCCGCGATCAGCCTGTTCGGTCTCGGCTCGGGCGCGGCGCTCGCCACCGTGGTCGGCGTGCTGATCGAGGTGCCGGTGATGCTGTCGGTGGTCTGGATCGTCAACGGGTCGAAGGGCTGGTATGAACGCGGACTGCCGGCCGCGGCCAGAGAAGAGGTTCGTCCGTGACCCCTGCCGATCTTCCCAACGTCACCGATGCCCTGCTGCCGCGCCCGACCTCGCCCGCCTCGCGACCGCGACGCCCTCGGCGCATCCGCCGCGCATCCTGCTGCTCTACGGCTCGCTGCGCGACCGCTCCTACAGCCGCTTCGCCACGCTGGAGGCCCAGCGGCTGCTGGAGCATTTCGGCGCCGAGACGCGGGTCTTCGACCCGCGCGACCTGCCGCTGCCGGATGCGGTGGCCGCCGACCATCCGAAGGTCCGGGAGCTTCGCGACCTGTCGATCTGGTCGGAGGGGCAGGTCTGGACCAGCCCGGAGCGGCACGGAGCGATGAGCGCCGTGCTGAAGGCGCAGATCGACTGGATCCCGCTGGCCACGGGCGCGGTGCGGCCGACCCAGGGCCGCACACTGGCGGTGATGCAGGTCTGCGGCGGCTCGCAGTCGTTCAATGCCGTCAACCAGATGCGGATCCTCGGCCGCTGGATGCGCATGCTGACGATCCCGAACCAGTCGTCGGTAGCGAAAGCCTACGAGGAATTCGACGAGGCCGGGCGGATGCGGCCGTCCTCCTATTACGATCGCATCGTCGACGTGATGGAGGAACTGGTGAAGTTCACGCTGCTCACCCGTGACGTCGCTCCCTACCTGACCGACCGCTACAGCGAGCGCAAGGAAACGGCGGACAAGCTCGAGGCAAGGCTCAAGCTCGGCGCCGTGCGGTGAGTGGACTGGCTCTGGCCGAGGCCGGCGGGCGCCGCTGGCCGGTGATCACCGTGCTCGGCATCACCCAGATCTTCGCCTGGGGCAGCTCCTACTACCTCCTCGCCGTGCTGGCCGGTCCGATCGCCGCCGACACCGGCTGGCCACTGCCGTGGATCGTCGGCTCCCTGTCGATCGGGCTTCTTTCCGCCGGTGCGGTCTCGCCGGCGGCCAGCAACGCCATCGGCCTGCGCGGCGGCCGGCCGGTGCTGGCGCTTTCGTCGCTGCTGCTTGCCGCGGGGCTGGTGATCCTTGCCCTTTCAATGACGCTGCCGATGTTCGTCATCGGCTGGCTGGTGATCGGCGCGGGCATGGGGTCGGGGCTCTATGACGCCGCCTTCGCCTCGCTCGGTCGCTACTACGGTGCGTCGGCCCGGCCGTCGATCACCGTGCTGACGCTCTGGGGCGGCTTTGCCAGCACGGTCTGCTGGCCGCTCTCGGCCCTGCTGGTCGACGCGGTGGGCTGGCGCGGTGCCTGCCTTGCCTATGCGGCGATCCAGATCGGCCTCAGCCTGCCGCTGATCCTCGTCTTCCTGCCGCGCGTGGCACCGGCCCCTCTTCCGGACGGCACCCGTCCGCCACCGCCGCCCGCCGCCTTCTCCGGCGCCGAACGACGGACCTTCGCGCTGCTCTGCGCGATCATGATCCTGTGCGGGGTCGCCGCCGCGACGATGTCGGTGCATCTCCTCACCCTGCTGCAGGCGAGAGGCGAGACGCTGGCGGCCGCGGTGGCGCTGGGTGCGCTGCTCGGCCCGGCGCAGGTCGGCGCGCGCATCGTCGAGATGGCCGGCCGGGGGCGCCATCATCCGATCTGGACCATGGCCGCGGCCGTGATCCTGACCGCGCTCGGCCTGCTGCTGCTCACCGTCGACACGTCGCTGGCGGCTCTCGCGCTCGTCTTCTACGGCGCGGGCAACGGGGTCTATTCGATCGCGCGCGGCACCCTGCCGCTCGCCCTGTTCGGTCCGGAGCGCTATGCGCGGGCCATCGGACGGCTCGGACGGCCGAACTTCGTGGCGCAGGCACTCGCTCCCTCGCTGGCCGCCCTCGTGCTGTCCATGACGGGAGCCGACGTGACGCTGTGGCTGCTCACCGGGATCGCGGTCGTCAACGTCGGGCTCGCCGGCCTGCTCTGGCGGTCCTGCGGGCGTGTCGAGGCCGCCCGGCGGCTGTGAAGCCGCGCGATGATGGCCGAGCCCTCTTCAATCAGGAAACGATTTCGCGTCTTATGCGGCCCGACGCATCAACCGCCGGAGCCCGCCCATGTCCTCGCTCGCCCCCGTCCTTGCCCGTCTCGACAGCGGCCTCGACGACAGCCTCGCGCGGCTGTTCGACCTCCTCCGTCTGAAGTCGATCTCGACCGATCCCGCCTTTGCCGCCGACTGCCGGGCGAGCGCCGCATGGCTGGTGGCGGACCTGACCGACATCGGCTTTTCGGCCTCCCTGCGCGAGACGCCCGGCCATCCGATGGTGGTGGCGCACTGGACCGGCGCGCCCGGCAGGCCGCATGTGCTGTTCTACGGCCACTACGACGTCCAGCCGGTCGATCCGCTGGAGCTCTGGACCCGGCCGCCCTTCGAGCCGGCGATCGAGACGCGGGCCGATGGCGCGCGGCAGATCTCGGCGCGCGGCTCGTCCGACGACAAGGGCCAGCTGATGACCTTCGTCGAGGCGGCGCGGGCGTGGATGGCCGAGACCGGCGGCCTGCCGGTCAACGTGACGATCCTGTTCGAGGGCGAGGAGGAGTCGGGCAGCCCGAGCCTCGTTCCCTTCCTGGAGGCGAACCGGGCGGAGCTTTCGCATGATGTCGCGCTGGTCTGCGACACCGGCATGTGGGACGCGGCCACGCCGGCGATCACCGCCAGCCTGCGCGGCCTGGTCGGCGAGGAAGTGGTCGTCACCTGCGCCTCGCGCGACCTGCATTCGGGGCAGTATGGCGGCCCGGCGCTGAACCCGATCCGGGTGCTGGCCCGCATTCTGGCCGACCTTCACGACGATACCGGCCGGGTGACGCTGCCGGGCTTCTACGACGCATTGCCGAGACGCCGGAGGCGGTGCGTGCCAACTGGGACAGCCTCGGCTTCGATGCGGCCGAATTCCTCGGCGACGTCGGCCTCGCGGTGCCGGCCGGCGAGGCGGGGCGCGGCGTGCTGGAGCAGATCTGGGCGCGGCCGACCGCGGAAGTGAACGGGATTTCCGGCGGCTACACCGGCGAGGGTTTCAAGACCGTGCTGCCGGCGACAGCCAAGGCCAAGGTCTCCTTCCGCCTCGTCGGCGGCCAGGATCCGGACAAGGTTCGCGCCGCCTTCCGCGCCTTCGTGACGGAACGGCTGCCGGCGGACGCGAAGGTCGCCTTCCATCCCCATGGCGGCAGCCCCGGCCTGACCCTGTCGCAGGACAATCCGGCGCTGAGGAAGGCGCTGGCGGCGCTTTCCGCGGAATGGGGCAAGCCCGCCGCGATCATCGGCGGCGGCGGGTCGATCCCGGTCGTCGGCCACTTCAAGGACATCCTCGGGATGGACAGCCTGATGATCGGCTTCGGCCTGGGCGACGACCGGATTCACAGCCCGAACGAGAAATACGATCTCACCAGCTTTGCCGGCGGCCAACGCTCGTGGGCGCGGGTGCTGGCCGCCCTGGCGGAGTGAGGCGCCGCTTACTGGATGCGGTCGAGCACGTCGGGGAACAGCCCCAGGATGCCGATCAGGATCAGGTAGGCGGCGACGATGTAGTTGAGGAAGCGCGGGGCAATCAGGATGATGATGCCGGCAATGAGGGCGACGAGCGGGGCGATCTCGATGGCGACCATGGGATGTTCCTTGCAGTAGGGGGCTGAGTTGAGGAAAGCCGGGGATCGGGCGCAGTTCCCGCGCCCTGTCGGCTTCTCAACGTCCGGCGCGGCGATTTGTGCCTTGCAGCATGCCGTCCGTCGCCTTGCCGTGTCGGCGAGGTCGATTTCGCCGTGGATCGCGTGGTGACGGCGGGCTATGTCTCGGATCAATCAGGCTCATGGGGCCGGATCACAGAGGACGACGGCGCGATGGCGGAGCATTCGAAGACCTGGACCTATGTCGACGGCGACTGGCACGCGGGCAACGTGCCGCTGCTCGGGCCGCGGTCCCATGCCTTCTGGCAGGGATCGAGCGTCTTCGACGGAGCCCGGGCCTTCGAGGGCGTGATGCCGGACATCGCGCTTCACTGCGAACGGGTGAACCGCAGCGCCGCAGCCCTGCTGCTGGAGCCGACCATGGCGCCGGGCACGATCGCGGAACTGGCCCGCGAGGGCGTGGCGAAGTTCGAGCCCGGGACCGCGCTCTACATCCGGCCGATGTACTGGGCGGAAGAGGGCGGCTACATGGGCGTGCCGCCGCTGAAGGAATCGACGCGCTTCTGCCTGTCGATCTACGAGACGCCGATGCCGCCCGTCACCGGCTTCACGGCGACCTTCTCGCCCTTCCGCCGTCCGTCGCTGGAGGTGGCGCCGACCAACGCCAAGGCCGGTTGCCTCTATCCCAACAGCGGGCGGGCGATCATGGAGGCGAAGGCGCGCGGCTTCGACAACGCGATCATGTGCGACATGCTCGGCAATGTCGCCGAGACGGCCACCTCGAACATCTTCCTCGTGAAGGACGGCAGGGTGGCGACGCCGGTGCCGAACGGCTCGTTCCTCTCCGGCATCACCCGCGCGCGGGTGATCGGCCTCTTGCGCGAGGCGGGCGTCGAGGTCACCGAGACCCGGCTGATGCCGTCCGACTTCCTGGAGGCCGACGAGGTTTTCTCCACCGGCAACTATGCCAAGGTGGTGCCGGTCACCCGGATCGACGGGCGCGACTTCCAGCCCGGTCCGGTGATGGCGCGGGCGCGCGATCTCTACTGGGAGTTCGCGCACGGCTCGGCCTGAGCCGGCCTGCCGCCACGTCTCTCGGGATGCGCTGCCAGGATGTACGGCGTCAATGTCAGTCGAGCAGGAAGACGTCCGCATCCGGCTGGGAGGCCGGGGCCGGCTTCAGCACGGCAACGGGCGCCGGGACGGGCACCTGCGGGACGACGGGAACGGGGGCGGGAACCGCGACCGGCCGCTGCGCCGCGAGGTGCTCGCGCACGTGCACGAAGCCGGTGCTGGTCAGCACCTCGTGGTCATCGACCTTGCGCCGCTCCGGTCCGATGTAGTTCGGATCCTTGCGGCGGCGGCGGTCGGGACCGAAGTAGCCGGACCGGGTCTTGATGTAGACGCGCGGCTTTTCCAGCACGCCCATCAGCCGCTGGTAGACGAACTTCGGGCGGATCGGCTTGACCAGGACCTCGTCGATGCCGTGGTTGATCGCGCGCTGGATGTTGGTGCGGTCGGCGTGGCCGGTGACCATGATGATCGGCAGCATGCGGTTGCGCAGTTCGGAATTGTGCCGGATCCTGTCGGCGACGCGAAAGCCGTTGGTGCCGGGCATCATCAGATCGAGGAAGCAGACGTCGACGAAGGTCGTCTTCATCATCTCGATGGCGTCGTCGGGGTTCTCGAAATCGATGATGTCGCGAAAGCCGAATTCCCAGAGCACCGACCGCATCAGGCTCGAGAAGGTGCGGTTGTCGTCGATCAGAATGATCTGCTTGAACGGCTTGTCGTCGGCCTCGGCCATCGTCCCATCTCCCCGGCGCCCGCCGAGGATCGGTCGTCACGATTAACATTCTGTTCGAAAACCGCGGCATCCGGGCCGAAAACGACGCGGGCCGCGGAGAAAATCCCCGCGGCCCGCACATCATCCGGCGATCAGGTGGCCGGACGGCCGATCATGCCTTGGAATAGAGTTCCGCGACATAGTCCCAGTTCACGAGGTTGTCGAAGAAGGCCTCGAGGTACTTCGGACGGGCGTTGCGGTAGTCGATGTAATAGGAATGCTCCCAGACATCGACGCCGAGCAGCGGCGTGGCGCCGTGCACGAGCGGGTTCTCGCCGTTCGGCGTCTTCATCACGGACAGCTTGCCGTCCTTGACCGCAAGCCAGGCCCAGCCGGAGCCGAACTGGCCGGCACCGGCGGCAAGGAACTCCTCGCGGAACTTCTCGACCGAGCCGAGGTCGGCGACGATCGCCTTCTCCAGTTCGCCCGGCATGGCGCCGCCGCCATTCGGCTTCATCCACTTCCAGAAATGGATGTGGTTGAAGTGCTGGCCGGCGTTGTTGAAGAGGCCCGCATTCTTGCCGTAGCTCTCCTTGACGATCTCTTCGAGGCTCTTGTCCTCGAGGCCGGAGCCGGCGAGCAGCTTGTTGCCGTTGGTCACATAGGCGGCGTGGTGCTTGTCGTGATGAAACTCGAGCGTTTCGGCGGACATGTAGGGTCCCAGCGCGTCATAGGCATAGGGCAGGTCCGGCAATTCGAAAGGCATGTCAGTCTCCTGAGAATTCTGGTGTCGGGCCACCGCGAAGAAGTGGGGCCCGGGTCCCTGCAGGGTCAACCCCCCGGCATGCGATCGGTTCCGGAAAAACGACGTGACCGTCGGGGAGGGGCGTGGTTGGGCAGGACTCTGAACGACGAGGCAACGATATCAGGAGTTTTGCGGAGTCTCAATGCCGAGCACCGGGGCCGCGGGCGGGCACAGGGCAAGACCGCCGACGCAGCAGGCCAGAGCGTCTGCCGCCTGCGAAATGCGCTCGCCCAGGCTCCGGCTTCGACTTATACTTTTCGCTCCTGAAGCAGGATTTTCGAGCATTTCGGTTGGGCGAGGGGGCAGGCATGAGCGAGACAAGGTCGGTGGGATCGGCGTTCCCCGGCGGCATGAACGGGCTGCTGGTGGCGCTTGGCATTGCCGTCGTCGCCGCGGTCGGCGGCTGGGCGATGGTGGCCTACGGCGCGTCGGAGCGCAGCGAACTGGAGGCGCGGATCGCGGCGCTCGAGGCCGATGTCGGCACCGAGCAGGAGATGGCCGCCCGACTGTCCGCCCTGCGCCGGCAGGCGAGCGTCGCCAACAACCAGATCGTCGCGCGCTCGGCCGCCGCCACCGCGCGGGCCGCGGAACTGGCAAAGGCCGAGAGCCGGCTGGCCGCGATCGTCGCCCGCGAGAGCGAGGCACTCGCCGCCACCGAGGGCGCGCGCACGGAGCTTGCCGGCCTTGAGGCCGAGCTGCCGGCCATGACCCGCGTTGTCGTCCGCAAGCGCAACGAGCTGGTGTCGCTGTCGGCGGCGGCGGGCGCGCGCACGGTGGAACTCGGCAAGCTGAACACCTCCGTTGCCGAGGCTCAGGGGACCCTTGCCGAGGCGGCCGAATGGACGCAGCGACGCGAGACGGCGATGGCGGACACCGCCGTGCTGGAACGCCAGACGCTGCGCGCGCGCAATCGCCTCGTGTCGTTGTCGGCCGCCAGCGGCGCACGCGCCGCGCAGGTGGAGAAGGCTGCTGCCGCCAAGCGCCGCGGAGGCGCGGCTGGCCGAGGCGACGTCGCTGGCCGCCAGCGCCGGACGTCGTCTTGCCGCCGCCGAGGAAAGCCTCGCCGCGACCGAGGATGCCCATGCGCTGGCCGAACGCCGGCTGGTCCGCACCACCAACCGGCTGGTGCCGACGCTTGCCGCCCTCACCGTGCGCGAGGCGCAACTGACCCGCACGAGCGAGGGCGTTGCCGCGCTGGAGACCCGCGCGAGCGAACTGACCGCGCTCGCCGAGGAGAAGACCGCGGCGATCCGCACCGCCGAGCGCGCGGTCACGACCGCCCGCGCGCAGATCTCCGCCCTTCGCAAGCTGCTCGACGACAGCGAAACACTGATCGCGGCATCGGAAGGAAGCGACGCCGCGGTGCAGTGAGACCCAAGACATCGTCCTGAATGCCGCAAGCCCTCTCGCCTGAACCGGCGAGA
>NZ_MCRJ01000011.1 GCF_001720135.1 Methylobrevis pamukkalensis | reverse complement strand
CTACCCAATCTCCTCATCCCACCCTCACACATGCGCGCCCGCAAGCTCCGCATCCGTAAGCGCCCCCGGCCCCCGCGTGGCCCCCGGCGGGCACTTTCCAAGAATGATCATGCCCAGCACCTCGTCCTTGGTGACGTCGGTGGTTCGGGCGGAGCCGACCAGTTTGCCGTTCTTCATCACGCTGACGCGGTCGGCGAGGTCGAAGACGTCGTGGAGGTCGTGGCTGATCAGGAAGATGCCGAGGCCTTCGCGCTTCAGCTCCTTGATGAGATCGGCGACCTGCGCCGTCTCCTGGGGGCCGAGGGCGGCGGTGGGCTCGTCCATGATCAGGATGCGCGCGTCGAAATAGAGCGCGCGGGCGATCGCCACCGACTGGCGCTGGCCGCCCGAGAGGCCCTTCACCGGCTCCTTGAACTTGCGGAAATTCGGGTTGAGCCGGCCCATCACCTTGCGCGTCGCCGCCTCCATGGCCACGTCGTCGAGCGTGCCCCAGGGGGTCATCAGCTCGCGGCCGAGGAACAGGTTGGCGGCGGCGTCGACATTGTCGGCGAGCGCCAGCGTCTGGTAGATCGTCTCGATGCCGTGCTTCTTGGAGTCGCGCGGGCTGTTGATCTCGACCTTGCCGCCGTTGATGTGGATCGAGCCGCCGTCCGCCCGGTAGGCGCCGGACAGGATCTTGATCAGTGTCGACTTGCCCGCGCCGTTGTGGCCGAGCAGGCCGACCACCTCGCCGGGGTAGAGATCGACGGTGACGCCGTCGACGGCGCGGATGCCGCCAAACGAGATCGAGATGTCGCGCATCTCGACGAGAGGGGTTCCTGTGGTCGTGGTCATGGTCTGTCCCTCCCTCAGTTGAAGCGGCGCCGATAGACGCTGTCGAGCCACACGGCGAGCACCAGCACGATGCCGACGATGATGTTCTGCAGCGGCGTGTCCATGCCGAGCAGCACCATGCCCGACTGCAGGCTCTGCATCACCAGCGCGCCGATCATGGCACCGGCGATGGTGCCGGAGCCGCCGGCGAGCGACGTGCCGCCGATCACCGCCGCGGCGATGGTGTAGAGCTCGTCGAGCGTGCCCTGCGCGTTGGTCGCCGAGGTGAGGCGCGCGGTCGAGATCGCGGCGCCGAGCGCGGCAAGCGCGCCCATCAGCGCGAAGATCATCATCGTCACGCGCCGGGTGTTGATGCCGGCGAGTTCCGCGGCCTCCGGGTTGCCGCCGATGGCGAAGACATAGCGGCCGAAGCGGGTGCGGGTGGCGATGAAGGTCATCAGGATGCCGACGCCGACGGCGATCAGAACGGGGACCGCATAGCCGAAGGAGATGAACAGGCCGCCCTCGGGCACCGGGATGCCGTTGGCCTCCGCATAGCGGCGGGCGAGCGGGCCGGGCAGCGTGTAGGCGTTGACCACCATGGTGGCGGCGACCACCGCGATTGCGGCGATGCCGACCGTGGTGAATTCGGCCCACAGGGGTTTCAGCGGGAAGTGGAAGCGCTTGCGCTGGCGCCGGGCGTTCCAGGCGGCAAAGGCGATCAGGAGAACCGCGACGATGGCGATGACCCAGCTCCAGGTCGCGCCGACCGAGCCGTCCGCGCCGCCGCCGATCAGCTTGAAATTGTCGTCGGTGAGCGGAATGGTCTTGCCGCTCGCCACCCACCAGGCCGCGCCGCGCCAGACCAGGAGGCCGCCGAGCGTGACGATGAAGGCCGGCACGCCCATGAAGGCGATCACATAACCCTGCAGCGCGCCGATCGCCGCGCCGGCGAGCACGCCGACGGCGAGCGTCGTGATCCAGACCATGGGGTTGTTGAAGCCGAAGGCCGGCGTCAGGTAGCTCGCCTGCGCCACGGCCATGATCATGCCGGTGACGCCGAGGATCGAGCCGACCGAAAGGTCGATGTTGCGGGTGACGATCACCAGCACCATGCCGGTCGCCATCACCGCCACCGAGGCGGTCTGGACCGACAGGTTCCACAGGTTGCGCGAGGTGAGGAAGGTGCCGCCGGAGAGGATGTGGAATCCGATCCAGATCACGGCAAGCGCGCCGATCATGCCGAGAAAGCGGACGTCCACTTCCATCGCCTTGAGAATGGACGCCGGCTGCACCTGCGGCGCGGAGCCCGTCGGGGCCGCGCTGTGTCCGGCTGCGTTCTGACTCATGAGATGACCCCCTCTGTCGTCAACCTTGGTCGGTTGCTTCCGCTCGTTGCCGCCATCCTACTCCCGGGCGGCGGATGCGCGAAGAGGCCCCGCATCCGTCACGGGACGTCCGGGCGTTCGGCGGAGCGACTGTTCAGGCTGCCGGCCGCCGTTCCCGTCCACGGGCGGCGATGGCACTTCTGGCGCGGGCAATGGCGCCGGTGGCGAAGGCGGCGTTCGCCCGGCCGGAAGCGGCCGGAGCGGGCGTGTGCGCCGCTGCCCTCAGGATGCCGCGTCCGGCAGGCCCGCGAGGGTCCGCCGGACGCAGAGTGTGGTTGCGATCAGCCGCAGACGTCGACGGTGCCCGGCTTCACGCCCTGGCAGACCACGTCCTTCGACACCCAGCCGGCGTCGATGATCACGTTGAGATTGTCCTTGGTGATCGCCAGCGGGGTGAGGAACTGGGCGTTCATCTCCACGCCGCCCGGGCCACCGTTGAACTTGGTGGTGCCGGCCACGCCGTCGAGCGCGGTGCCCTTGGCGAGTTCCACGGCGATCTCGGCGGCCTTCTTGCCGAGCTCGCGGCTGTCCTTCCACACCGACACGGTCTGGGTGCCGAGGGCAATGCGGTTGAGGGCGGCGAAGTCCGCGTCCTGGCCGGAGACCGGAACCGAGCCCTCGAGACCCTGGGCGCTGAGCGCCGCGATGGCGCCGCCGGCGGTGCCGTCGTTGGAGGCGACCACCGCGTCGACCGCGTTATTGTTGGCGGTCAGGATCTGCTCCATGTTCTTCTGGGCATTGGCCGGAAGCCAGCCGTCGGTGTAGGCCTCGCCGACGTTCTTGATCTTGCCGCTGTCCATCGCCTCCTTCAGCACTTCCATCTGGCCGGAGAAGAGGAAGTCCGCGTTCGGGTCGGAGGCGGAGCCCTTGATGAAGGCGTAGTTGCCCTCGGGCTTCACCTTCAGCACTTCACGCGCCTGGATGCGGCCGACTTCCTTGTTGTCGAAGGTCAGGTAGTAGGCCGAGGGGATCTCGATCAGGCGGTCGTAACCGACCACCGGAATGCCCTCGTTCTGGGCCTTGGTCACGGCCGGGGCGATGGCCGAGGAGTCCTGCGCGAGGATGATCAGCGCGGTGGCGCCCTGCGAGATCAGGCTCTCCACGTCGGTGAGCTGCTTGGCCGGCGACGACTGGGCGCGGCCGAGATGTAGGTGGCGCCGGCGGCCTCGAGGGCCGACTTGATCGCGGCCTCGTCGGTCTTCCAGCGCTCTTCCTGGAAGTTGGACCAGCTCACGCCGACCACGATGTCGGCGGCAAGCGCGGACGAAACGGCGGTGGTGGCGAGCATGGCGGCGCCCACCACGGACAGGATCCGGGTCATGAAGTCCTCCCTGGCATTCAGGTTGCCCGCGTGCGGGGCAACTCGTTGCAAAAAACATCCCGCAGACGGTCTCTCCCACCCCCCGCGGACGACATCGATATCTTTATTTCGAAGTCAAAAAAAATTGTGGACCCGAATTGGGGTCGATGTCAATATCATTTCATGTGACACCGCCCGGGAGGGAAGCGTCGCTGCACAATTGCATGAACCACACACGATTGCTGTGATCCCAGAGCCCCTTGCGGCTTCGCAGCGCAGCATCGACGTCGTGGCCGGCCGTGCCGCGGAAACGCCCTGCCAGAAGGCGATGCACAGCCGGAGCCGCCCGCAAGAGCGGCCGAAGAACAAGATCAGGAAACGGTGCTCCGGCGGCTTGCCCCGGAGCCCGGGAGGAAACGGCAATGGCGGAACGACCCCCCTGGCGCGGCGGGATGGACAGGCGCGCCGACACCGATCAGGTGCGACGCCACAACCGCATGCTGGTGCTGTCCGCGATCCGCCGGCAGGCGCCGATCGCCCGGGTCGACCTCGGCACGGAAACCCATCTCTCCCCGGCGACGATCACCGCGATCACCGCCGATCTCATCGGCGAGAACATCGTCGAGACCGTCACGCTGGAACCCGACACCGCCGCGGACGGCGAGACGTCACCCCGGCCCGCCACCGGGCGCGGCCGGCCGCGGGTGATGCTCCAGCTCAACCGGCGCACCGCCTACGTGCTGGCGGTCAAGATCACCACCAACCGGCTGATGCTGGTGCTGGCCGACTATGTGGGCGAGGTCGCCGCCCGGCGGAGCGTGACGCTCGACACGCTGAAGGAAACCCGGGCCAGCTTTCCGCACACGCTGGTGCGCGCCATCCATGATTTCCTCGGCGCCCAGCGGCTGAGCCTGCGCGATCTCGCCGAGATCGGCATCGCCGCGCAGGGCGTGGTCGACACCAACCGCGGCACCATCGTCTGGTCGCCGGCCTTTGCCGAGCGCGACATCGAGCTGGTGCGGCCGGTCGCCCGCGCCTTCGGCACCCGCTGCTTCATCTCCAACGACGGCAACATGATCGCCCAGGCGCTGAACTGGTCCGATCCCGCGACCTACGACGGCACCTTCGCCGTGATCTTCGCCGACTACGGCGTCGGCATGGGCCTGTTCGTCGGCGGCCGGCTGCACGCGGGCGCGATGGCTCGGCGGCCGAGCTCGGCCACGTCAACCACGTGCCGGGCGGTCCGCGCTGCTCCTGCGGCCGGCGCGGCTGTCTCGAGGCCTTCATCGCCGACTATGCGATCCTGCGCGAGGCGCGGAACCTGCCGCCGGACACGGATCCGAAGGAGATCCGGCCGACGCTGGAGGAACTGCTGACGATCGAGGAGGCGGCCCGGGCCGGCGACGCGCGGCTGGCGGCGATCTACCACAAGGCGGGCGTCGCGCTCGGCTACGGCCTTGCCCGGCTGATGGCGATCGTCAATCCGTCGCGGATCGTGTTCACCGGCGCGTCGGCCCGCGCCTTCTCGCTGATCGAGGACGGCATGCGTTCGGGCCTCGAGGAGGCGCTGGTCGAGGCGCTCCGGCGCAACACCGCGATCGAGACCCGCCCCTGGGACCAGGATCTCGTGGTCGCCGGCCTGCTCGCCGATGCGCTCGGCCGGCTCGACCGCGAGGTCTTCGCCCTGCCCGCCGCCGTGCGCCAGGCGGCCGCCACACCCTGAGGAGACCGGTCATGAAGCTGTCGAAGCTTGCTGCCCTCGCCCTTCCTCTTCTCGCCTGTCCGGGCATGGCCCTCGGGGCCGACGATCCGCCGTGGGCGGAGAAGACGATCCATGACCCGCTCGACCTCGACACGGTGGCCCGGCAGGGAGACGCCGCGCTGGACGCGCTGATCGCCCGCGGCGAGGAGCTGTTCGCGGCCAAGTTCACCACGCTCGACGGCGCCGGCCGGCCGATGTCGACCCAGGCGATCGTGCCGACCCGGCGCAAGCGGCCCGCCGCCCACACGTTCCAGCGGACTTCGGGCCTCGACGCCAACGCCTGCGCCGGCTGTCACAACGACCCCGTCCCGGGCGGGGCCGGCGAATTCGTCGGCAACGTCTTCGTCTCCGAAGGCTTCGAGAGCGCCGACTTCGACAGCCTCGACCCGCAATTCTCCTCCGAGCGCAACACCAACGCCCTGCAGGGCTCCGGCCTGCTGGAACTGCTGGCCCGCGAGATGACCGCCGACCTCAAGGCGATCCGCCGCGATGCGCTGGCCGAGGCACGGGCCGGCGGCGCCCCGGTCACCGCCCGGCTCGTCACCAAGGGCGTCGACTTCGGCAAGATCACCGCCGGACCGGACGGCATGGTCGACATTTCCGGGATCGAGGGCATCGACAGCGATCTCGTCCTGCGGCCGTTCAGCCAGAAGGGCGTGTTCGTCAGCCTGCGCCAGTTCACGGTCAACGCGCTCAACCAGCACCACGGCATCCAGCCCGACGAACGCTTCGGCCGGCGCTGGACCGGCTCCGACGACTTCGACGAGGACGGCTACGCAAACGAGTTCACCGCCGGCGACGTGTCGGCGATGGTGGCCTGGCAGGCGACGCTGGCCGCCCCCGGACGGCAGGACGACCTGCCGCCGGCCTGGCGCGAGGCGGCGGCCGCCGGCGAGGCGCTGTTCTCGCAGGTCGGCTGCACGGCCTGCCACAAGCCGGCGCTGCCGCTGGACAGCCTCGTCTTCACCGACCCCGGCCCCTCGGACATGGCCGGGACGCTGGCACTCGGCGCGGTCGACACGCCGGTCGGCATCGACTTCGCGCGCTTCGACTGGGTGAAGGCCCTGCCGCGCGACGCCGAGGGCCGCGTGCTCGTGCCGCTGTTCGGCGATCTCAAGCGCCATCGCATCGCCGACCAGCGCAACGACCGGCTCGGCAACGAGCTCCTGTCGCAGCGCTTCGTCGCCCGCGACGTGTTCATGACCGCCGAACTCTGGGGCATCGGCTCCACCGCCCCCTACGGCCACCGCGGCGACCTCACCACCCTCGACGAGGTGATCCGCGCCCACGGCGGCGAGGGCACCGACGCGGCGAAGGCCTACGAGGCGCTGGCGGAGACCGACCGGCAGGCGGTGATCGCATTCCTGCGGACGCTGGTGATCGGGGGGGTGGGGGAATGAGGGGAATTCTTGTCGGGCTTGATCGCCAGCGTTGGCAGTCGCCGATGCGCCTCCCCCCTCTCCCTGTCCCTCTCCCTCCAGGGGGGAGGGGACGATCGGCGCGCGGCAGCGGATTTTCCTTTGCGTCTCGTCGCGACGGATGTCCGAGGGATGACGGGCCGAGCGCCCTGCGTCCCCTCCCCCCGGAGGGGGAGGGACAGGGAGAGGGGGGAGCCGCGTTCTCCGCACCCTAGCAATCCTCTCCCTCCTCCTCCCCCTCCCGGCCCTCGCCGACGACACCCTGCCCGTCCCCACCGCCGACATCCCGTCGATGCACGAGGAGGCGACCACCGCCGGCGTTCACCAGGTCTATGACGGTCCGTGGGAGTTCTTCGTCGGCGGCGGCGTGGCCAGTTTCGACTGCAACGGCGACCTGAAGCCGGACATGTTCATGGCCGGCGGCCGCAACCCGGCGAAGCTGTTCGTCAACGAGAGCCCGGTCGGCGGCGCGCTGAAATTCCGCGAAAGCCCGACCGGCCTCGACGAACGCGACGGGACGAAGGTGCTCGGCGCCTATCCGCTCGACATCGACGGCGACGGCCACATGGATCTCGCCGTGCTGCGGCTCGGCGAGAACCTGCTGCTGAAGGGCGCCCCCGGCTGCCGCTTCGAGGTGGCCAACCGCGCCTTCGGCTTCGACGGCGGACGGGCGTGGACCACCGCCTTTGCCGCCGAGTGGGAGCGCGGCCAGCGCTTCCCGACGCTCGCCTTCGGCAACTATGTCGACCGCGCGCAGCCCGGCTCGCCCTGGGGCACCTGCCACGACAACGAGCTGTTCCGGCCTGAGGCCGGCGAGAGCCCGCGCTATGGCGAGCGCACGGTGCTCACCCCCGGCTTCTGCACCCTGTCGATGCTGTTCACCGACTGGAACCGGTCCGGCGAGCCGTCGCTGCGCATGACCAACGACCGGCAGTATTATCGCGGCGGGCAGGAGCAGCTCTGGGCCGTACCCCCGGGCAAGCCGCCGCGGCTCTACGGCAAGGCCGATGGTTGGGAGCCGCTGACGATCTGGGGCATGGGCATCGCCCAGTTCGACCTCGACGTCGACGGCGCCCCCGAATACGCGCTCACGTCGATGGGCGACACCAAGCTGCAGACCCTCGACGACGAGGCCGAGGAGGACCGGCCGGTCTACCGCGACATCGCCTTCGAGAAGGGCGCGACGGCGCACCGGCCTACACCGGGCCGAACATCTATCCCTCGACCGGCTGGCACGCGGAATTTGCCGACGTCAACAACGACAGCCTTGCCGACCTCTTCATCGCCAAGGGCAACGTCGAGGCGATGCCGGACTTTGCCGCCTTCGATCCCGACAACCTGCTGCTCGGCCGCTGGGACGGCAGCTTTGCCGAAGCCGGCGAACAGGCCGGCATCGCGCTCGACACCAAGGGCCGCGGCGCGGGCGTCACCGACTTCAATCTCGACGGCCTGCTCGATCTGGTGGTGGTCAACCGCGGCCAGCCGGCCAGCCTGTTCCGCAATCGCGGCGTGATGCAGCAGGGCGCGCCGCGGCGCATGGGCAACTGGCTGCAGATCCGGCTGAAGGCCAAGGGCGGCAACATCCACGGCGTGGGCGCGAAGATCACGGTCAAGACCGGCACGCCGACCATGCCGCGCGACGTGCAGGTCGGCGGCGGCCATGCCTCCGGCCATCTCGGCTGGACTCATGTGGGCGTCGGCACCTCGGAGCGCGCGCAGATCCGCGTCCAGTGGCCGAACGGCGACTGGAGCCACCCCTACCGGGTGTTCGCCAACCAGTTCGTGGTGATCGAGGAAGGCGCCGCCGCGGCGCGCTACTGGTATCCGGAAGAGTGAGCCGGCACATCAACGAAAAGGACCGCCCGCGTCGTCACGGGCGGCCCTTTCGTGTCTGACCCGTCGTCCGGGCGACCGATCGTCCCGATCTGTCGTCAGTGCACGCCAGTCTGGACCTTGAGCCGGCGCCCGGCCGACGAGACGCCGCCGATCGTTTCCAGGTAGGCGCGCATGCAGTCTTCCTGGCGTGCCGTGCGCGCCGCCTCGCTGGCGGGTTCGGGCCGCTCCCACTCGACGAAATCGACCCACTCGTCCGCCGCGCCGCGCGCCAGCCGGCGCCGGACGAAGCCCGGACAGGACTTCAGCAGGTCGGCCGCCGCTTCCGCCGCGGAAAGGAAGTCGGCCTCGCCCACGCCTTCGCGCAAGGTGAGGGGCACGAGCTCGATCACGCCGGAACTGGCCTTTCCGTCCGCGAAGGACGCCGTGCCCGCATAGGCCGGAAGGGGCGGGTGACCGATCTCGCCGCGCGGCATGCCGTAGCTGCCGAGACCGTCCTCGGCATGGCCGGCCGCCGGTGCGGCCCGGACGCAGACGGGGCAGCGGCCGATGATGCGCCGCGCGATGGCGACAAGTTCCTCGCGGGTGTCGGGCTTGGTGAAGATCTCGTCCGCGCCGGCCTCGCGGGCCGTCGCATGGATCTGGTGGTCGGCGGAGGTGGTAAGCACGATCACGCGGATCGCCTCGAAGTCGAAGGACCGGCGCAGCGAGCGCAGGAAGCCGATGCCGTCGATCACCGGCATGTTGAGGTCGAGCACGATGATGTCGGGCAGGTCGTTGACCACGTCGTGCATGGTCACGAAATTGATCGCCTCGAGGCCGTTGCCCACGGTCTGGACCCGCAGCCGGGTCCCGGCCGCCGCCGTGACGCGCGAGAAGGCGCTCTCGAGCAGGAACACATCGTCCGGATCGTCCTCGACGATCAGGATGCGGCACACGCTGTCCAACTGGTGGTCTGTCGGCATCATGCGAATCATCCTCTTCCAGAGCGACGGAAAAGCGACCCAGGAGCCACGCCCCATGGCGCCTCAAGCTCGCCCCTGCGTCAAGCGATTTTGCGCAGGCGGGGCCGTCAATTCTTAAAAAATCGTCGCCGGCCACCGGCAGGGCCTGCCGTGACCGCTCCGACGCGATGACCCGTGATCGTCGATCCGGGCGGCGGCAGTATGGCCGGGAGGCGACAGTTCGATGACGACACCGGCCAGGACTGCGTAAATTATTGCACCGCAACGGAAATTCCGCCGCATCGCGCTGCAATGCACTGCGCCTCGAACGCCGCGGCGACGGCCCTGCCCCGCGGCGCCCGCGGCAGATGCCGGCCGATCCGGCCCGCCACCCCCGGCTGGACGCCGCGCTCACGGGGCCCGGACCCGCCTGCGGCGTCGCAACTGTTGTGCAGGAATTCGCCTTCGGTTTGTAAGGCAACCATGCGAGAACGGAGATGCCGCACACCGGCCGGCACTACGGGAGGACCGATGGACTGGGATCATCTGCGCGTCTTCCTCGCCGTGGCCCGCGCCGGACAGATCCTCGGCGCCGCCAACCGGCTCGGCCTGAACCACGCCACCGTCGGCCGGCACATCACCGCGCTGGAGACCATGCTCGACGCGCGGCTGATCGACCGGCATTCGACCGGCTGCACCCTGACGCCGGCCGGCGAGCGGCTGCGGGCGAGCGCCGAGGAGATGGAGGCCGAACTGCTGCGCGCGCAGTCCGACCTGTCCGGGGCCGACCAGCTTCTGTCCGGAAGCGTGCGCATCGGCGCGCCGGACGGCATCGGCAACTACTTCCTTGCGCCCGAACTCAGCCGTCTGGCGCGGCGCCATCCGCAGCTGTCGGTGGAACTGGCACCCCTGCCGCGCAATTTCTCGCTCTCGCGGCGCGAGGCGGATCTGGCGATCAGCCTCGACCGCCCCTCGCACGGCAAGCTGATCGTCAAGAAGCTCACCGACTACACCCTCAGCGTCTATGCGGCGCCGGGTTATCTCGACCGGCACGGTGCCCCGGAGAACCTCGATGACCTGTCCCGGCACGTGGTGATCACCGGCATCGAGGAACTGTCCTATTCGAGCGCCCTGCGCTACTCCGAGACCCTGACGCGGACCGCCGGCATGCGGTTTTCCTGCGCCAGCATCTCCGGCCAGCTGGAGGCGATCCGCGCCGGCAGCGGCGTCGGCATCGTCCACGACTATGTGGTCGCCGCCCAGGCCGGCTTCGTGCGCGTGCTGCCGGAGATCCGCTTCCGCCGCGCCTACTGGATCATCAGCCATCCGGACACCCACCACACCCGCCGGATCGCCGAGGTCTACCGCTTCATCGCCGAGCGGATCACCGCCAGCCGGACGGCCTTCGACGCCGACGCCTGACCCCATCCAAGGAACCTGTTCATGACCGAGATCGGCCCCGGCCTGATCGCCGCCGCCCTCTTCGCCGCCGTCTTCGTCGGCCTTGGCAAGGGCGGCCTGCCCGCCGTCAGCCTGCTGGCGGTGCCCACGCTCGCGCTCGTCATGTCGCCGGTGCGGGCGGCGGCGCTATTGCTGCCGATCTACGTGCTGTCCGATCTGGTCGGCCTGTGGATCTACCGGCGGGAGTTCAGCCGGCGCAATCTGGTGATCCTGTTTCCGGCAACCCTGATCGGCATCGGCCTCGGCTGGGCGACGGCGTCCTTCGTGTCGGAGCGCTTCGTGCTGCTGATGATCGGGGCCATGGGCCTTGCCTTCTCGATCGACCAGTGGCGCAAGCGCAAGCGCAGCGAGATCCCGCCGCGCCCCGCCGACGTGCCGCGCGGCGTCTTCTGGGGCACGCTCGCCGGCTTCACCAGCTTCGTCTCGCATTCGGGCGGCCCGCCCTACCAGATCTACACCCTGCCGCAGAAGCTGCCGAAGATGGTGTTCGCCGGCACCACCACCATCCTCTTCACCGGCATGAACATCGTGAAGCTGGTGCCCTACTGGGCGCTCGGCGAGTTCACCACCGACAATCTGGAAGTCGCGGTCTACCTCGTGCCGGTCGCCGTGATCGCGACGATCGGCGGCTCGCGGCTGACCCGGATCCTGCCGGAGAAGATCTTCTTCCGCATCGTCCAGACCGCGCTGTTCCTCGTGTCGCTGCAGCTGCTCTACAAGGGGATCGTCGGCTGAGCGGCAGGGGCATTCCCTCGCCGCAAGCGGGAATGTCGCGCTGCAACACGAAACTGTGATCGCGGCGTGACGGGACCGTCGTCGGAAACGCGCCCCCGTATCGTCACCGTTACATCCGGCGACACTTTTCTCCATGGCATCGTGCGCCATTTGCGGGATAGTTCGGCCACAGCGCCGCCCCTCAAGGAGCCTTGCCGTCGATGGCCGTCTGGAAACAGCTGATACTCTCGTTCGTCGTGCTGCTCGTCGGCGCCGGTCTCTGGGTCCGTTTCGACCCGGCCGCCGCCGGCCTGCTCACTGCCTGGGGGGTGCCCGGCCCGCTGGTCGCCCTTGCCGCGCCTGAAGAGGGCGCCGTGGCGCCGTCCGGTCCGGCTGCCGGCGGCGGTGGCGGACGCAATGCCGGGCCGTCGCCGGTCGTCACGGCCGTGGCGAGCGAGGCGCTGACCAACGACCGGGTGCGCGCGATCGGCACCGCCGAGGCCGCCCGCGCCGTCATGCTGTTTCCGCGCGTCACCGGCATCGTCGCCGACATCGCCTTCCGGCCCGGCGAGCGGGTGGACGCGGGCGCGTGGTGCTGCGGCTCGACGACGACAACGAGACCATCGCTCTCGAGAAGGCCGAACTCGCGCTTGCCGACGCGCGGCGCAAGGTGCAGCGCTACGAGCGCCTCGCCTCGGCGAGCGCGATCTCCGAGGTCGAACGCGAGAACGCCCAGTCGGAACTCTCCTCGGCGATCCTCGCCGAGCGGGAGGCCAAGATCGCTCTCGACTACCGGACGATCCGGGCGCCCTTTGCCGGCGTCATGGGCATTTCCAACGTCGAGGCCGGCGACCTGATCACCTCGTCCACCGAGATCGCCTCGATCGACGATCGCAGCCGGCTCAAGGTCGAGTTCCGGATTCCGGAGAAATATGCCGCGATGGTCGCCATCGGCGACGAGGCGATCGCGACGACGCCCTCGCGGCCGGGCGAGACCTTCACCGGCAGCGTGTCGGCCCTCGGCAGCCGCATCGAGACCGACAGCCGCACGCTGGTGGTGCGCGCCGAGATCGACAATGCCGACGACCAGCTGCGCCCGGGCATGTCCTTCCTCGTCGAACTGCGCTTTCCCGGCGAGAAGCTCGTCGCCGTCCCCGCGCTCTCGGTGCAGTGGGACAAGGAAGGCACCTACGTCTGGCGCGTGACCGACGGCAAGGCCGAGCGCGTCCCGGTCCAGATCGTCGAGCGCAACAACACCACGACGCTGGTCACCGGCGGGGTGCGCGTCGGCGACACCGTGGTGCAGGAGGGCGTGCAGCGCCTTCGCGCCGGCGGCGCCGTCGCCGACGTCACCGCCGATGCCGCCGATGCCGCGCCGGATTCCACGGCCCGCAGCCAGCCCTCCGGTTGACGAGAGACGCCCCGACGATGTCGAACCGCACCGCCGCCCTCACTGCCCTCTTCGTCCGCCGGCCCGTGCTGGCGCTGGTGATCAACGCACTGATCGTCGTCGCGGGCCTTGCGGCCTTCAACGGCGTCGAGATCCGCGAGCTGCCCGACATCGACCGGCCGGTCGTCTCGATCACCACCGACTATGACGGTGCCGCGCCGGCGACCATCGACACCGAGATCACCGACGTCATCGAGAGCGCAGTCGCCCGCGTCGCCGGCGTCTCGTCGATCTCCTCCACCTCGCAGTCCGGCCGCTCCCGGGTCACCGTCGAATTCGGCCAGACCGTCGACATCGAGACCGCGGCCAACGACCTGCGCAGCGCGGTCGACCGCATCCGCAACAACCTGCCCGACGCGGCCGACGCGCCGCAGGTGGTCAAGTCCGACGCCGACAGCGATCCGATCATGCGCGTCGCCGTCATCGGCGACGGCCTGTCGATCGAGGACCTGACCACGCTGGTGGACGACCGGATCGCCGACCCGCTGGCCGCGGTCGACGGCGTCGCCGACGTGCAGATCAACGGCGACCGCGAGGCGATCTTCCGCATCGACATCGACGAGACTGCGCTCGCCGCCCGCGGCCTGTCGATCCCCGACCTTGTCGAGGCGCTCTCCACCGTCACCTTCGACGTGCCCGCCGGCGCGCTGCGCAGCGACGACCAGGCGCTGACCGTGCGTGCCGACGCCCGGGTGATCAGCGCCGAGGCGATGGGCAACCTGCTCGTCGACAGCGCCACCCGCGTGCGCGATGTGGCCAGCGTCAGCCGCGGCCCGGACCTCACCAGCTCCGTGCTGCGCGTCAACGGCCGCACCGGCATCGGCCTCGGCATCATCCGCTCGTCGGGCTCCAACACCATCGACATCTCCAACAAGGTGCGCGCGACGGTCGACGACCTGCGCGCGACCCTGCCTGAAGGCGTCGAGATCTTCGTCACCAGCGACGACGCCAACTTCATCAACGGCGCGCTGCACGAGGTGGAGATCGCGCTCGCGCTCGGCGTGATCGTCGTCATCCTCGTGATCTACCTGTTCCTCGCCGACGCACGGGCAACCCTGATCCCGGCGGTGACCATCCCGGTGTCGCTGATCGGCACGCTGGCCGCGGTGTGGCTGGTCGGATTCTCGATCAACATCCTCACCCTGCTCGCGCTGGTGCTCGCCACCGGCATCGTCGTCGACGACGCGATCGTCGTGCTGGAGAACATCGTCCGCCAGAGGACGCTCGGGCTGAAGTCGCGGGCGGCGGCCGTGGTCGGCACCAACGAGGTGTTCTTCGCGGTGCTCGCGACCACGGCGACGCTCGCCGCCGTGTTCGTGCCGATCTCCTTCCTCCCGGGACAGGCCGGCGGCCTGTTCCGCGAGTTCGGCTTCGTGCTGGCGATCTCGGTGGCGATCTCGTCGATCACCGCGCTCACCTTCGCGCCGATGCTCGCCGCCTACCTGCTGCCCGAGACGGTCGCCCACGGCGCCAACCGCAATGTCCTTGCCCGCGCCCTCGACGGGGTCGGGGCGAAACTCGGTGGGCTCTACAGCGTCCTGCTGCGCGCCTCGCTGGCCGCGCCGCTGATCGTCGTTCTGGCTTCGCTGGTGTTCGGCTTCCTCGCCTTCCTCACCTACAAGAACCTGCCCGAAGAGTTGACCCCGCAGGAGGACCGCGGCGTCATCCTCCTGCGCGTGAGCGCGCCGCAGGGCGTGTCGATCGACTACATGGTCCGCCAGACGGGCCAGATCAACGAGATGCTGCGGCCCTATGTGGACAGCGGCGAGGCACGGGCGCTGTTCGCGATCGCCGGCCGGGCCGGGCAGACCAACTCGGGCTTCGTCGTGCTGACGCTCGCCGACTGGAACGACCGCAGCCGCTCGCAGGCCGTGATCAGCGCCGAGATCAACCGCAAGGTCGCGGCCATTCCGGGCCTGCGCGCCATCGCCTTCTCGCCGAACAGCCTCGGCATCCGCGGCGGCGGCCAGGGCCTGCGCTTTGCCATCCTCGGCCCGACCTACGAGGGCCTGGAGGCTGCCGCCGACAACCTGATCGTGGCGATGTCCGGCCGGCCGGAGTTCAACACTCCGCGCCTTGCCACCGACCCGACCCAGCCGCAGCTGTCGATCGAGATCGACCGCGAGCGCGTCGCCGATCTCGGAATCGAGCTCAGCGATCTCGAACTCGCGTTGCAGGCCGTGCTCGACGGCCGCCAGATCGCCGAGGTCAACGTCGACGGCAACGCCGTGCCGGTGAAGCTGCTCGCCAGTTCCAACCCGATCAACGACCCGAAGGATCTCGAGAACCTGTTCCTGCGCACCGCCGACGGCCGGATGGTGCCGATGAGCGCCGTCAGCACCGTGCGCGAGAGTGCCGACGCGCCGGAACTGGCGCGCGAGGAACGGACCCGCGCGGTCGAGGTCTCGACGGCGCTCGGCGAGGGCGTCGCCATGCGGCAGGCGCTTTCGGCGGCGCAGAGCCTTGCCGCCGAGACCCTGCCGCCGGGCTACCGGATCATTCCGCTCGGCGAGGCGGCGACGCTGGTGGAAACCTCCAGCGGCCTTGCCACCACCTTCGGCTTTGCGATCATCATCGTGCTGCTGGTGCTCGCCGCGCAGTTCGAGAGCTTCATCGCCGCGCTGATCATCATCGCCACCGTGCCCTTCGGCCTTGCAGCCGCAGTCTTCGCCATGGCGCTGACCGGCGGCTCGCTCAACCTCTACAGCCAGATCGGCCTGGTGATGCTGGTCGGCATCATGGCCAAGAACGGCATCCTGATCGTCGAGTTCGCCAACCAGCTGCGCGACCGCGGCATGGGCGTGCGCGAGGCGATCGAGGAGGCGAGCACCGTGCGCCTGCGCCCGGTGATGATGACGATGATCGCCACCATCGTCGGTGCCGTGCCGCTGGTGCTGGCCTTCGGCGCCGGCGCCGAGGCGCGCATCGCGCTCGGCTGGGTGCTGGTCGGCGGGCTCGGCATCGCCACCGTCTTCACCCTGTTCCTGACGCCGGTGGTGTTCCTGCTGCTCGCGCCCTTCGCCAAGCCGCGCGTGGCCGCCGAACAGCGGCTTGTCGCCGAACTTGCCGAGGCGGACATGATCGAGGAGCGTCGCCGCGACGAGCGCGACGCGGCCGGCACGCCGCCTCCGCCGCCCCTTCCGGCGGAGTGACGGGACCGTCCCGACACAGCGTCCTTGACGGAGCCCTCCCCGAATCACGACACTTGCGCCACGGGGGCGGCATCACGACCGCCTCGCCGGATCCGGAGCGACCGGCGCCGCGGCGTCATGCCGGTCCGGCCGGCGCGCCGGAGACCGAACGAGGATCGGGTCCATGGCGCAGCGCGCCCCGCAGCAACAGCAGCAGAAGTTCATCGCCCTGATGGAGACGGCCCTGCGCAACCACCGGGCCGGGAAGCTCGAGCTGGCGCGCAGCGGCTACCAGAGCGCCCTGCGGCTGATGCCGCGCCACGCCGACGCGATCCATCTTCTCGGCGTGATCCATCGCCAGACCGGCGACCATGCCCGGGCGATCGAGCTGATCGACAAGGCGATCGCGCTGAAACCCAACGCCGCCGTCTACCATTCCAACCGCGCCGCCGTGCTGCACGATCTCGGCCGGCCCGCCGAGGCGCGCGCCTGCGTGGAGCGGGCGCTGGAGCTCGATCCGGGGCTGATCGACGCGATGATGCGCCTTGCCCGCCTCGACAAGGAGGACGGGGCCGACGACAGGTCGCTGGTGACCCTCGGCAAGGTGCTGGCGATCGACCCGGACCATGTCGGCGCGCTCGACAGCATCGCCCAGATCCACACCCGCGCCAGCCGCTACGCCGCCGCCCTGCCCTTCTACCGCCGGGTCCGCGAGCTGCGCCCCGACGACCGGCGGGCGCTGCGCGAGGTGGTCGTCTGCGAGATGACCATGCGCGAGTATCACGCCGCACTCGATTCGCTGGAGATGTGCCTGACGCATTTCCCCGACGACGTGGAGTTCCGCAACTTCCTTGCCGCCGCCTTCTACCATCTCGGCCTGTTCGACGAATCGAAGACGGTGATCGCCAGCATCGATCCGAAGGACGTCACCCCCGGCATCGTCGTCACCGACACGCTGGTCGACATGGCCCGCTACGACTTTGCCGCCGCGCTGCAGAAGCTGACGCCGATCTATGCCGAGCACCCCGAGAACGACAGCATCGGCTGGAACCTGTCGCTGATCAATCTCGGCCTCGGCAACCTGGAAGCCGGCTGGGACCTCTACGACCTCCGGCTCGGCATCGACCACATCGGCATCCGCCGCATGAGCCTGCCGCTGCCCTTCTGGGACGGCCAGCCCGCGCCCGGCAAGCGCCTGCTGCTCTGGTCCGAACAGGGCGTCGGCGACACGATCCGGATGATCTCCCTGCTCGGCGAGGCGATCGCCCGCACCGGCAAGGTGACGGTCGCCTGCGATCCGCGGCTCGTCACCATCGTCGCCCGCAGCATGCCGGGCATCGACGTGATCAGCCTGCAGACGATCCGGCCGGAGGAGCACGACCTGCAGCTCTCGCTCGGCAGCCTGCCGACCTTCTTCCGGCGCAGCTTTGCCGAGTTCGACGTGCCGCCGCGCTTCGTCGTGCCCGACCGCCGGCGGCGCCTGCAATATGCCAGCCTCGCCCGCCGGCTCGGTCCCGCGCCGGTGGTCGGCCTCTGCTGGCGCTCGCGCAACACGCAAGGCGTGCGCAGCCGCTATTATCTCGACCTGATGGAACTCGGCCCGATCGTCTCGGTGCCCGGCATCTCCTTCGTCAACACCCAGTACAACTGCACGATCGAGGAGCTCGAGGCCTTCTACAACCACACCGGCCTCGTGATCCATTCGCTGCCCGACCTCGACCAGAAGCAGGACATCGACGGCTCGGTGTCGCTGATCGACTGCTGCGATCTCGTGATCACCGCCAACACGGTGGTGGGCGACATCGCCGGCGCCTCGGCCTGCCCTGCTGGCGCTTCGGCGGCATCCAGGATGGCGTGTTCACCCTCGGCCAGCCGAACCCGCCCTGGAACCCGACGACGCGCTTCTTCAAGATCACCGGCGAGATGACGCCCCACGACCACCTGCCGACGATCATCGCCGATCTCGCCGCCTTCCGCGACGGCTTCGACCCCGCGCGCCAGCGGGTCGCGACCATCCTCAAGGAGGCGGCCGGGGCCGCGTCCGCCTGATGGGCACGATCTTCGACACGCTCGCCTCTCTCGGCCTCACCGGCGAAGCAACGCGCGAGGTCTATGCGACGGCGACGCGCGACGTCGAGGGCCTCACCGTCTGGCGCGACCGGCTGTCGGGCGTCGTCTACATCGACGACTTCTACACCGGCGACGAGACCTACCGCAGCGGCGGCTACCGCGCGGCCCAGTCGCCGCTGATCGGCCCGCCGGATCTGGAGCGCCTTGCCGACACCGCGCGGCGGGTGGCGGACTATCGCCCCTATCACGTCGGCCGCGCCGTTGCCGACCTCGGCTGCGGCGCCGGCGATTTTTTACGCGCGGTGCAGACAACCGCTCGCTCGGTGGTCGGGATCGAGTTGCAGGAAGACTATCTGGCGATGCTGGACGACGCCGGCATCCGCGCCACCGCCTCGATGGACGAGATCACGCCGGCCAGCATCGACACGCTGTTCGCCTTCCACGCGCTCGAACACTTTCCCGATCCGGTCGGGTTGATGGCCCGCGCGTCCGGCCTGCTCGCCCCGGGGGGCGGATCGTCGTCGAGGTGCCCCATGCCGGCGACCTGCTGCTGGGCCGGCTCGACTGCGAGGCTTTCCGCCGCTTTACCCTCTGGAGCCAGCATCTGGTGCTGCACACCCGCGAGTCCCTGCGCCGGCTGCTGATGGCCGCCGGCTATCGCAACGTGATCGTGCAGGGCCGGCAGCGCTATCCGCTGTCGAACCATCTCGGCTGGCTGTCGTCGGGGCGGCCGGGCGGCCACAAGGGCCCGCTCGCCGCCCTCGACACGCCCGATCTTGCCCGCGCCTACGAGGCCGCCCTGCAGGCGGTCGACGCCACCGACACGCTCGTCGCCATCGCCGACGCCCCCTGAAAATTGCCTCGTCAGGCACCCAGCCCGCATCCGGAGACCGTCATGGACATCAGAGGCCTCAGTTCGGACGCGGTCTGGGATCACGAGAATGCGTTCTACTGGTTCTCGCCGCCCAGCCGCATCGCCAAGCAGCTTGCCCACTGGGAGCTCTACAAGCGGATCGTCGGCCTGCCGGGCCACGTGGTCGAGCTCGGCGTCTACAAGGCTGCGTCGCTGATCCGCTGGTGCACCTTCCGCGAGATGCTGGAAAACGCCCATGCCCGCAAGGTGATCGGCTTCGACGCCTTCGGCGCCTTTCCGGTGGCCGGCGACGCGCGGCCGGAGGACGTGGATTTCGTGAAGCGCTTCGAGGCCGCGGGCGCGACGGCCTGTCGCGGGACGAAGTGGCGGCGATCCTCGCCGCCAAGCGTTTCGACAACGTGGACCTTGAGGCCGGCGACGTGATGGCCTCGATCCCTGCCTATCTCGCCCGCCATCCGGAACTCAGGATCGCGCTGCTCCATCTCGACATGGACGTGGAGGCGCCGACCGCCTTTGCGCTCGAGGCGCTGTGGGACCGGGTGGTGCCGGGCGGGCTGGTGGTCGTCGACGACTACAACGCCGTGGCCGGGGCGACCGATGCCTTCGACGCCTTCTGCGCCGCGCGCGGCATCGGCAAGGTGGAGAAGACGCCCTTCTATTCCGTGCCCGCCTTCGTGGTGAAGCCCGGCCCGTGAGCGGCAGCCGCCGACATGCAGGCCGCATCCGTAAACGCCCGCATCCGGCGCATTAAGGCTTTGCTAACCATGTTCGGCCCATCCTCGGCAGAGGATCGACGCCGTCCGGATTGCGCGGTGTGACGGCGCCTCGCTGATGCCCGCGCCGCGCGGGCAGGACGACAAGGCCGAAGAACAATGACACGGCTCTCCATTCCAGAGGTCACCGCCCCCCCGAAGGTCGTCGCCGAGATCGGCTGCAACCACAAGGGCGACATGGCCATCGCCGAAGAGATGATCATGATGGCCGCGACCTTCTGCAAGGTCGACGCCGTCAAGTTCCAGAAGCGAAACAACCGCGAACTGCTCTCGCCGGAAGCCTTCGACGCGCCGCATCCGAACCCGATGCATGCCTACGGGCCGACCTACGGCGCCCACCGCGAATTCCTCGAATTCAGCACCGACCAGCACCGCCGCCTGAAGGAGATCTGCGACCGATTCGGGGTCGAGTACTCGACCTCGGTGTGGGACGTGACCTCGGCGCGCGAGATGATCTCGCTCAAGCCGAAATTCCTGAAGGTGCCCTCGGCGCTCAATCTCAATTTCGAGATGCTGTCGGTGCTCACCGACGAATATGCCGGCGAGATCCACTGCTCCTTCGGCATGACCACCCGCGAGGAGGAAGAGCGCATCGTCGCCTTCTTCGAGCGCAAGGGCCGGGCGAAGGACGTGGTGCTCTACGCCTGCACCTCCGGCTATCCGGTGGAATGCGAGGAGGTGTGCCTCTACGAGATCGTCCGCCTGCAGGAGGCCTATGGCACGCGGGTGAAGTCGATCGGCTTTTCCGGCCACCATCACGCATCGCCGTGGACGTCGCCGCCACCACCCTCGGCGCGACCTGGATCGAACGCCACTTCACCCTCAACCGCACCTGGAAGGGCACCGACCACGCCGCCTCGCTGGAACCGGACGGCCTGCGCCGCATGACCCGCGACGCGCGCAACGTCTCGCTGGCGCTGCGCTTCAAGGCGCAGGAGATCATGCCGGTGGAAGTCGCCCAGCGCGCCAAGCTCAAGTGGGCGGCGCGGTGAGCCGTCCGTCGCGGAGCTGAGCCACGTGCGGATCACTGCCCTCATTCCGGCGCGCGGCGGATCGAAGTCGATCCCGCGCAAGAACATCCGCCCGCTCGCCGGCAAGCCGCTGATCGCCCATGCGGCCGAGGCGGCCCACGCGGTGGCCGCGATCGACGACGTGATCCTTGCCACCGACGACGACGAGATCGCCGCCGTCGCCGCCGGTCTCGGCCTGTCCCGACTTTCCGTCTTCCGGCGCAGCCCTGCCACCTCCACCGACGAGGCGAGCACCGAGAGCGTCGTTGCCGAAGTGCTGGCCGCCCATGACACCGACCTCGTCGTGCTGATGCAGGCGACCTCGCCGCTGACGACACCCGCCGACATCGCGGGCGCGCTGGCGCGTCTTGCCGACCTGCGCGCCGACAGCCTCGTCACCGTTGCCCGCCAGAAGCGCTTCTTCTGGGAGACCGGCGCCGACGGCCTGTCGCGCCCGCTCAACTACACGCCGGCCGCCCGGCCGCGCCGCCAGGAGTTTGCCGGGCAGCTGGTCGAGAACGGCGCCTTCTACATCTTTTCCAAGGCCGGCTTCCTCGCCTCCGGCTGCCGCCTGCACGGCCGGATGGCCGCCTTCGAGATGGCGCCGGAGACACTGACGGAGATCGACGACCCCGACGACTGGCTGGTCGTCGAAAAGCTGATGGCCCACCGGCGTGGGCGACGGACCTTGAGACCCGGGCCCGGCGGATCCGCATGGTGCTCTCCGACGTCGACGGCGTGCTCACCGACGCCGGCATGTATTATTCGGAGACCGGCGACGAGCTGAAGCGCTTCAGCACCCGCGACGGCGCCGGCTTTGCCTTCCTGCGCGAGGCGGGCCTCCTCACCGGCCTCGTCACCCGCGAGACGACCCGGCTGGTGGAGCGGCGCGCCGCCAAGCTCAAGCTCGACGTGCTGGTGCAGGGAGCGGCCGACAAGCTGGCAGCGATCGAGACCATCGCCGCCGCCCACCGCCTCGGCCTTGACGAGATCGCCTATCTTGGCGACGACGTCTACGACATCGCGGCGCTGCGCGCGGTCGGCCTTGCCGCCGCCCCCGCCGATGCGGTGGAGGCGGTGAAGGCGGCGGTTCATCACGTCTGCCTAGCTGCCGGCGGGCGCGGCGCGCTGCGCGAGGTGGCCGACCTGATCCTCGGCGCCCGGGGCGACAGGCCGGTCGGCTGAGTCGTTCTGACCAAGGCGGCGCCAGAGCTTTGCAGGCAAATTGTCACCCGGGTCGGCGTTTCGCTTTCCCCGGCCGCCCATGGGCTCTATCTAGAGGCCTGTCGCCGTCAGACCGAACGCCATGGCCCGCACGAAAACGTCTTCCGCCGCCGCCCTGTCCGCCCATGCGCCCGTGAGCCGGCGCGCGGCTGTGCTGTCGGTCGGCGCCGCGCTGCTGTGGCTGCCGCAGGCCTGGCTGCTGGCGCTCGGGCTCGGCAATGTGGTTGCCGGAAATGCGGACCACCTTCCTTCCCTCATCGGCGGTTTTCTCGTCCTCGCCCTGCTGCGGGCCGGCCTCGACGGCGCCTCGCACATGGCGGCGAGCAGACATGCCGCCGCCATCAAGCTCAGGCTGCGCGAGCGGCTTGCGGAGCAGGTTGCCCGCTGGTCGCCGGCCGACACCGGCCGGCCGAAGACCGGCGAGATCGTGGCGCTGGCCGGCGCCGAGATCGAATCGCTCGATCCCTGGCTCACCCGCTATGCGCCGACCAAGGCGCGGATGACCTTCCTGCCCATCGCGATCCTCGTGGCGACGCTGCCCTTCTCCTGGGCCGCCGGGCTGCTGCTGGCCCTTGCCGGGCCGATCATCCCGGTGCTGATGTCGCTGATCGGCGCGGCCGCGCGCGAGCGCAGCGCCGAGCAACTGGCCGAGGTCGGCAGCCTCACCGGAACCCTGCTCGACCGCCTCGCCGGCCTTGCGACGATCCGCCTGTTCGGCGCCACGGAGCGCACGGCGGACGCGATCGAGGCTGCCGGCGACAGGATCCGCACCCGGACCATGTCGGTGCTGCGGCTCGCCTTCCTGTCCTCGGCGGTGCTGGAGCTGTTCTCGGCGATCGGTGTCGGGCTGATCGCGGTCTACATCGGCTTTTCCCTGCTCGGCTGGATCGACTTCGGCGCCACCGCCGCGCCGCTGACGCTGCAGACCGGCCTGTTCCTCCTGTTCATCGCCCCCGACTTCTTCCAGCCGCTGCGCGATTTCGCCGCCGCCTATCACGACAAGGCCGCGGCGGAGGCCGCCGCCGCGCGCTATGCCGCGCTGGTCGAGACGCCGCGGGCGCAGATGGTCGGGGCCGGCGCGGCCGGTGCGCCGAGGTCTCGCGGTCCGCTCAGCGTGAACGTGCGCGGCCTCACGGTCGATGCGCCGGACGGCGGGCGGCGGATGCTGGCGGCAACCGACCTCGTGGTCGCGCCCGGCGAGCGGGTGGCGATCGTCGGGCCGAGCGGATCGGGCAAGACCACGCTGCTGCATGCGATTGCCGGCCTGATCGCGCCGACGACCGGCGAGGTCACGGTCGGCGGGCAGCCGCTCGGCGACGCCACCGCCGCGGACCTGCGCCGGCGCATGGCCTGGATCGGCCAGAGCCCGCATCTTCTCCACGGCACGCTGCGCGCCAACCTCGCCTTCGTCGCCCCTGCGGTCGACGCCGCCGCGATGGACGCCGCCTTGCGCCTTGCCACCTGCGACTTTGCCGAGTGCCTGCCGCGCGGCCTTGCCACCCCCGTGGGCGAGACCGGCGCCGGGCTGTCGGGCGGCGAAGGACGACGCATTGCCGTCGCCCGCGCGGCGCTCGCCCCCGCCGATCTCGTCCTCGCCGACGAGCCGACCGCGAGCCTCGACGCCGAGACCGCCGCCGCGGTGCGGCGTGGCCTGCTGGCACTGTCCGAGGGACGCACGCTGATCGTCGCCACCCATGACGAAGCGCTCGCCGCCGCCATGGACCGCATCATCCGCATCGGCGACACAACAGGTTCCGGAACCGAAGCCGCCTCAATCGCGGGGGCGCCGGCATGAGGGACATCGCCCACATCCTCGCCTTCTTCCTGAGGGCCGAGGGACGACGGCTCACGCTCGGCGTGATGCTGCTGGCCGCGACGCTCGCCGCCGGCGCGGGGCTTCTCGCGGTCTCCGGCTGGCTGATCGCCGGCGCCGGTCTTGCCGGCCTCGGGCTGATCGTCTTCGACACCATGCGGCCGAGCGCCGGGATCCGCTTCTTCGCGATCTTCCGCACCGTGGCCCGCTATCTGGAGCGGCTCGCCAACCACGACGCGACCCTGCGCATTCTCGCGGTGCTGCGCGTCGCCGCCTTCCGCGGCATCGCCGCGCGGCCGACCGGCCTCAGGCAGGCCCATCTCCTTGCCCGGCTCTCCAGTGACGTGGACGCCCTCGACGGGCTCACGATCCGCCTTGCCGGGCCGCTGGTTGCTGGCCTTGCCGTGGCGATCGGCGGCATCCTTCTGCTCGCCACCGTCTCGTGGACGCTGGCGGCCGTCATCGCCCTTCCGGCGATTGCCGGTGGCCTGCTGCTGCCGCTGATGATCGGCCTGTCGGCCCGCCGTGACATGCGCCGCCGCATCGCGCGCTGGACGCCCTGCGGCTGCGGCTCGTCGATCTCGACCGAGGCCGCACGGAACTGGCGCTGGCCGGCCGGCTCGGCGAGAAGACCGACGCCGTCATCGGGGCTGCGCGCCGGGCGGCCGGGCTGGAGGCGCGGCTCGCCCGCCGGGAAGCGGCAATCCGTTTCGGTTCGGGGATTTCGGCGCATCTGGCGATCGGCCTTGCCGCGCTGGCGGGCGCCGGGCTGGTCGCGGCCGGCACGATCGGCGCGCCGGTCTATGTCGCCGTGGTCGTTGCCGCCTTTGCCGCGGTGGAGGTGGCCGGGCCGATCCGGGCCGGCGCGCTCGATCTCGGCCGCATCGTCTTGGCCGCGCGCCGGCTGGCGCCGCTGACCCGGGTGGGCGCCGAGCCAATCGTGCCGCCGCCGACCGTGCTGCGCCGGGCGCGCGACATCGTCTTCAGCAACGTCGGCTTTTCCTTCGCAGCAGGGCGGCCGCCGGTGCTCGACAACGTCGATGCCATGGTGCCCGCAGGCCGGCGCGTCGCCTTGATCGGGCCGAGCGGCGCCGGCAAGTCGACACTGCTCGGCCTTGCCGCCGGGCTGGTCGTGCCGGACGCCGGGCGCGTGCTGATCGGCGGCGCACCCCTCGCCGGCCCCGGCCTTGCCGCCGACGGCGCGCGCATCGGCCTGCTGTCGCAGGACACGCGGCTCTTTGCCGGCACGATCGCGGAGAACCTGCGCCTTGGCCGGCCCGAGGCGACCGACATCGACCTGATGGAGGCGCTCGACCTCGCCGGCTTCTTGCCGGTGCTCGACAAGCTCGGCCATGGGCTGGAGAGCCGCCTCGGCGAAGGTGGCCGCGGCCTGTCCGGCGGCGAGCAGCGCCGGCTGGCGCTCGCCCGGCTGGTGGTTGCCGCCCCCGACGTGTGGCTGCTCGACGAGCCGACCGAAGGCCTCGATGCCGCAACCGCGGCCGGCGTCGCCGCCGGTCTCGCGCGGGCAACCGAGGGGGCGACCACGCTGATCGTCACCCATCTTGCCCGGGAGGCAGGCCTTGCGACGAGATCTGGCGAATGGACGCACGCGGCCGGATCGCCGAGCGCGGCCGGCGTGGCAGCCCGGCCGGCGCCGCGCTGATGGCCGCCCTGCGCTGAAGGGTCATACCCGGCTCGCACATTTCCGGCCTGCCGGAAATTTGCGAGGTTACGGCCTGACCGGCCGGCACCCGGTCGGGCTTTCCTTCGCACGGGAAGCTTCGGCAAGCCGAAACTTCCCGTGCTCGGTATCAACGGCCCTCGAAGCCGGTCAGCACGCCGACCGCGTTGACGCCGATCTCGTCCACCGCGTAGCCGCCCTCGAACACGAACAGCGTCGGCTTGCCGAGCTTGGCAATGCGGGCGCCCATCTTCGGATAGTCGGCGGTCTTCAGCTTGAAGGCGCTGATCGGGTCGCGCTCGAAGGTGTCGACGCCGAGCGAGACGACGATCACCTCGGCGCCGAAGGCCTCCGCCCGGTCGCAGGCGGCGTCGAGCGCGAGGCTCCACGTGTCCCAGGCCGTGCCGAAGGGCAGCGGATAGTTGACGTTGCAGCCCTCGCCCGCGCCGCGTCCCGTCTCGTCGGCGTGGCCGAGGAAATAGGGATATTCGGTCTTCGGGTCGCCGTGGATGTTGGCAACGAACACGTCGCCGCGCTCGTAGAAGATGTCCTGCGTGCCGTTGCCGTGGTGATAGTCGACGTCGAGGATCGCGACCCGCGCGGCGCCCTGGTCGCGGAACCACTGCGCGGCCACCGAGGCGTTGTTGATGAAGCAGTAGCCGCCCATGAAGGCCGGGCCGGAATGGTGGCCGGGCGGACGGCACAGCGCGAAGGCGGCCCGCGCGCCGCCGGCCACGATCTCGGCGGCCGTGAGAGCGCAGTCCATCGAGGCCTTCACCGCCTTCCACGTGCCGGCGGTGATCGAGGCGCCCGCGTCCATCGAGTAGAAGCCGAGCAGGCCCTCGATACACTCCGGCGGCACGTCGTTCCGCAGGCCGCGCACCGGCCAGGTCATCGGCAGGGCCGAGGTGTGGTTGCCCTCCGCCGCCCACATGTCCCAGGCCTTGCCGAGGAAGGCGAGATAGGCCGGATCGTGGACCTTGCGGGCCGTCTCCATCGACCAGACCTTCGGCAGCACGATCTCGCCGAGGCCGACCTCCTCCACCCGCGCCCTGACGTATTCCGCCCGGATCGGCTTCTCGAAACAGGGCACCATCGCGCCGCGCGCGACCTCCCAGTGGCCGGCGTGGGCGGCATGGTCCGGCGAATAGACGGTCTTCATCGGCGATCCTGTGTCCTGAGTGCGGGGCAAGGCAACATCGGCGAGGCGCTGCGGCGCGGTTGCCGGGCATTTGATACGAGTCCCACCGGCCGGTCCAGAGCCGGCCGCCGGTCCGCGAGTGGCCTCAGCCGCAGACCTCCAGCAGCCAGGCCGCCAGGGTTCCGGCATCGCTGCCGCGCGGCGCATCGGCGACCAGCCAGTAGCCGCGGTCCTCCCGGACAAGTTCCGGCCCGACCCGGACCAGCGCGCCGCTGTCGAGGAGATCGTCGACGAGGCCGACCCAGCCGAGGGCCACCCCCTGTTCGGCCAGCGCCGCCTGGACGACGAGGCTGTAGGTGTTGAGGCCGAGGTCGCCGGACGAGGGTTCGCGGGTCACATGGTGGGCGCCCAGCCAGGTGGTCCACGTGTACCAGCGCGGGGCGGGACCGCTGTCGAGATGGAGCAGCTTGACGCCGGCGAAACTCTCCGGCGTCCCGAACGGACCGAAGCGGGCGAGAAACCCCGGGCTGCAGACCGGCACCACCCGCTCCGGCATGATCAGCACCGCGCCGTCCGGCACCTGCCCGCGCGCGCCGAACAGGACGTGGATGTCGGCGGCCGCCTCGTCGTCCGCCTCCAGCGCCTGCGAGGCGACGATGTGGACCTCGATCTGCGGCCGCAGGCGGCGGAATTCGGCAATCCGCGGCATCAGCCAGAAGGCGGCAAAGCCGTAGTCGGTGAAGAGCCGCACCGCCGCCGGCCGCCGGCGCCGGCGGATGCGGCGGGCGGCCTCGTCGATCCGGGCAAGGCCCGCGCTCACCGCCTCGTGCAGCGCCTCGCCGTCGGCGGTAAGGTCGGTGCCCCGGTGCAGGCGGCGCACGAGCGGCACGCCGAGCTCGTCCTCGATCCGCCGGATCTGGTAGCTGACGGCGGGCTGGGACAGGCCGAGTTCGCCGGCCGCGCGGGTGAGGTTGCGCGTGCGGCCGACCGCCTCGAACACGCGCAGCCAGCCGACGTCCAGCCGATCTCTTGCCATAAGGAAACTCTTGGTCTGCGATCAGAAAAAAGCGGCTGCACGGCCGCCCTCATGAAAGGTCTCATACCGTGTCCAGACGCGCAAACGAAGACCCGCAGCGAGGTCGGCCGGGAGACCAACCGGGGCTGGGCGCCAACCGCCGACAAGGCGCAGACCAAAGGGGAATTTCGTGATGAAGCTTCGTTCCACAGGACGTCTCGCCGGGCTCGCCGTCGTAGCCGGCCTTCTTTCGGCCGGCGCGGCTCAGGCCGCCGATCCGGAGAGCTGCAAGACCGTCCGCATGTTCGATCCGGGCTGGACCGACATCACCTCGACCAACGCGATCGCCGGCACCCTGCTGGGTGCGCTCGGCTACGAGGCCGACATCAAGACGCTGTCGGTGCCGATCGGCTACCAGTCGATCAAGAACGGCGAGATCGACGTCTTCCTCGGCAACTGGATGCCGGCGCAGCAGAAGTTCATCGACGACCTCAACGCCGCCAAGGCGGTGGAGGTGGTGACGCGCAATCTGGAAGGCGCGAAATTCACCCTCGCGGTGCCGAGCTATGTCGCCGAAGGCGGCGTCAGGGACTTCAAGGATCTTGCCGCCAACGCCGACAAGTTCGGCAAGGAGATCTACGGCATCGAGCCGGGCGCGCCGGCCAACCAGAACATCTCGAAGATGATCGCCAGCGGCGACTTCGGCCTGACCGACTGGAGCGTCGTGGAATCCGGAGAGCAGGCGATGCTGGCGCAGGTCAAGCGCGCCGACCGCGGCAAGGACTGGATCGTGTTCCTCGCCTGGGCGCCGCATCCGATGAACACCCGCTTCGACATCACCTATCTCTCGGGCGGCGATGCCTATTTCGGCCCGAACTTCGGCGGTGCCGAGGTCTATACGCTGGCCCGCACCGGCTGGCCGGCGGCCTGCCCGAACGCCGCGGCCTTCTTCGGCAAGCTGGTGTTCGACATCGACGCCGAGAACCAGATGATGGACATGATCCTCAACGAGGGCACCGAGGCATCCGTGGCGGCCGAGACCTGGCTGAAGGCCAATCCCGGCAAGCTCGATGCCTGGCTGGACGGCGTGACCACGCTCGCCGGCGAGCCGGCGCTGCCGGCCGTCAAGGCCGCCCTCGGCCTCTGATCCGGCCTTTCTCCCCCGGCGCCAGGTCTGTGCGCCGGGGGACACCCCTCCAGCTCTCCCGTCCGCCGCTCGTCTCAGGGATCCGCCATGTCGCGCCCGAACATCCTCGTGATCATGGTCGACCAGCTGAACGGCACGCTGTTTCCCGACGGGCCGGCGCCCTTCCTGAAGACGCCGCATCTGTCGGCCCTCGCCGCCCGGTCGGCCCGCTTTGCCAACACCTACACGGCGAGCCCGCTGTGCGCCCCGGCGCGCGCCTCGTTCATGGCCGGGCAACTCCCCTCGCGCACCCGCGTCTACGACAACGCCGCCGAGTTCGCCTCCGACATCCCGACCTTCGCCCATCACCTGCGCCGCGCGGGCTATCACACCGCGCTGTCGGGCAAGATGCATTTCGTCGGCCCCGACCAGCTCCACGGCTTCGAGGAGCGGCTGACCACCGACATCTATCCGGCCGATTTCGGCTGGACCCCGGACTACCGCAAGCCCGGCGAGCGGATCGACTGGTGGTATCACAACCTCGGCTCGGTCACCGGCGCCGGGGTCGCCGAGATCACCAACCAGCTCGAATATGACGACGAGGTCGCCTACCACGCCCAGCGCAAGCTCCACGACCTGTCGCGTGGCCACGACGGCCGGCCGTGGTGCCTGACCGTCTCCTTCACCCATCCGCACGACCCCTATGTCGCGCGGCGGAAATATTTCGATCTCTATGACGGCTGCCCGGCGCTCGATCCGGTGATCGGCCCGATCCCGCCGGAGGATCTCGACCCGCATGCGCTGCGGCTGTGGCACGCCTCGGACTGCGGCAGCTTCACGATCACGCCGGAGATGGTGCGCCGCTCGCGCCAGGCCTATTTCGCCAACATCTCCTACATCGACGACAAGGTCGGCGAGCTGCTCGCCACGCTCGAGGCAACCCGGATGGCGGACACCACCGCCATCGTGTTCGTCTCCGACCATGGCGACATGCTCGGCGAGCGCGGCATGTGGTTCAAGATGAGCTTCCTCGAGGGCTCGGCCCGCGTGCCGCTGATGATCGCCGCGCACGGCATTCCGGCCGGCCGCGTCGAGACGCCGGTCTCCACCCTCGACGTGCTGCCGACACTTGCCGAGCTTGCCGGGATCGATCTGGCCGAAGTCGCGCCGTGGACCGACGGCGAAAGCCTCGTGCCGCTGGCCAATGCCAGCGGCGGCCGCGGCGCCGTGCCGATGGAATATGCCGCCGAGGGCACGATCACGCCGATGGTGGCGATCCGTGACGGTCGCTGGAAATATGTCGCCTGCCCGGCCGACCCGCCGATGCTGTTCGATCTGGCCGCCGATCCGCTCGAGCGCGACAATCTTGCCGGAAGAGCCGAGGTGGCGGACGTCGAGGCCCGGCTTGCCGAAGCCGTCGCCGCGCGGTGGGATCTTGCCGCCTTCGACGCCGCCGTGCGCGAGAGCCAGGCGCGCCGCCACGTGGTCTATGCGGCGCTGCGCAACGGCGCCTATTATCCGTGGGACTTCCAGCCGCTGCAGAAGGCGTCGGAGCGCTACATGCGCAACCACATGGATCTCAATGTCCTCGAAGAGAGCCAGCGGTTTCCGCGCGGCGAGTAACGCCGTTCGCTCCTCCCCTGTTGCGGCCGATCTCGTGCTGCCGCCCGGCCGATCCGGCCCTTCCCGGATCCTCCGACCCGTGATCGTCGTCCTCCCGCGAACAACGCCGCCGCTCGCGCATTAAACAGGACATTCGGCACGACAGACGCGCCGGAGCCCCGCGAAACGACGGATCGGGCGGCGCTGCCGCCGGCTGGCACGCGCTTTTTGCCGCGCCGGACGACTCGTCTTGTTTCGTGTCCTGAGAACCCGCAGGAGACGGCGGCCAGCGGACGGAGCATCGTCTCCGTTGCGCGCCGCCCCTCCCGCCGAGCCGGAACGGATGGCATGCACGACGTCACCCTCACCATCAACGGCGAACGCCGCACCGTCGCGCTCGATGCGCGCACCACTCTGCTCGACGCACTTCGCGACCATCTCGGCCTGACGGGCACGAAGAAGGGGTGCGACCACGGGCAGTGCGGCGCCTGCACCATCCTCGTCGACGGCCGGCGGATCAACGCCTGTCTCACGCTCGCGGTGATGCACGACGGCGACACCGTCACCACCGTCGAGGGCCTCGGCACCCCGGACGATCTGCATCCGATGCAGGCCGCCTTCGTCGCCCATGACGGCTTCCAGTGCGGCTACTGCACGCCGGGCCAGATCATGTCCGCCGTCGGAATGGTCGGCGAGGTCGCCAAGGGCTGGCCGAGCCACGCCAGCGCCAGCCTCAACGGCAAGCCGGAGCTCACCGAGGCCGAGATCGCCGAGCGGATGAGCGGCAACCTCTGCCGCTGCTCGGCCTATCCCAACATCGTCGCGGCCATTTCCGCCGCCGCCAAGGACACGGAGGCGTCCTCGTGAGACCGTTCGAATACACCCGCGCCGCCTCGCCCGGCGAGGCCGGCCAGATGGCCGCCGCGCCCGACGCCCGCTTCATTGCCGGCGGCACCAATCTCCTCGACCTGATGAAGCTGCAGATCGAGACGCCGGACGCCCTGATCGACATCTCGCGGCTGGACCTTGCCGCGATCGAGCGGACCGACGACCGCGGCCTGCGGATCGGCGCGCTCGTCACCAACGCCGATCTCGCGGCGGATCCGGATGTGCGTCGCCATTGGCCGCTGCTGTCGCGGGCGCTGCTCGCCGGGGCCTCCGGCCAGTTGCGCAACAAGGCGACCACCGGCGGCAACCTGCTGCAGCGCACGCGCTGCGGCTATTTCTACGAGCCCTCCGCCCGCTGCAACAAGCGCATGCCGGGCAGCGGCTGCGACGCGATGGAGGGCATCAACCGCATGAACGCCATCCTCGGCGGCAGCAGTGCCTGCATCGCCGTCCATCCGTCCGACATGGCGGTGGCCATGCGCGCCCTCGACGCGGAGGTGGAGACGCTGTCGGCCGACGGCGCCACGCGGCGGATCCCGCTCGGCGACTTCTACCGGCTGCCGGGCGAAGACCCGTCGGTGGAAACGGTGCTGGCCCCCGGCGAACTGATCGTCGCCGTCGTCCTGCCGCCGCCGCACGGCGGCTGGCAGACCTATCGCAAGGTGCGTGACCGGGCATCCTATGCCTTCGCCCTCGTGTCGGTCGCCGCCGCGGTCCGCCTGGAAGACGGGTTGATGCGGGATGTGCGGCTGGCCTTCGGCGGCATCGGCACGATGCCCTGGCGCGACCAAAGGGTCGAGCTGGTGCTGGAGGGCAAGGCGCCGTCGGACAAGCTGTTCGACGAGGCGGCCCGCCTGCTGCTGCAGGAGGCGCGCGGCCACGGCCACAACGACTTCAAGATTCCGCTGACCCGCCGGACGCTGATGGCCGCGCTGCGGGAAACCACCGCCTCGTTCGAGGAGGAGACCTCCGCATGACCAAGCACGTGATGGACACCGACATCGGCCACACCCGGCTCGACGACGCCGGCAACGGCCTGCTCGGCACGCCGGCGGACCGGATCGAGGGCCCGCTCAAGGTGACGGGACGGGCGACCTACGCCTACGAGCATGACGCCGGCCCGGACACCGCCTACGGCTATCTCGTGACCGCGCCGGTGGGGCGCAGCCACCTCACCTCGGTGCGCAAGGGCGAAGCGGAGGCGATGCCGGGCGTGCTGCTCGTGCTCACCGACGACCTGCCGCGCGCCTCGTCGCAGCCGATGGGCGAGAAGCCTCAGATGACCGAGGGGCGGATCCACCACCACGGCCAGCCCGTGGCCTTCGTGGTGGCGACAAGCTTCGAGGCCGCGCGCCATGCGGCCACCGCCGTCACCGTCGTGTCGGAAACCGAACTCGGCCGCTACGAGCTCGACAGGCTTGCCGACGACGCGCCGCTGGCCGAGGACGGCGTGATGCCGGCCAAGGTCGAGCGCGGCGATTTCGCCGCCGCCTTCGAGGCGGCCGACGTCAAGATCGATCTCGACTACACCACGCCCTCGCATCATTCGGCGGCGATGGAACCGCAGGCGGCCGTCGCCTCCTGGGACGAGGACGCGTTGACCGTCTACTGCTCCTCGCAGCTCGTCGAGGTCAACACCGGTCAGGTCGCGGCCAGTCTCGGCATCGCGAAGGAGAAGGTCCGCCTGATCAGCCCCTATGTCGGCGGCGGCTTCGGCAACAAGCTCGGCATCAGCGCCGACGTGATCCTCGCCGCCCGCGCCGCGCAGCGGCTGGTGCGGCCGGTCAAGGTCGCGCTCACCCGGCAGGCGGTGTTCCAGGCGACCTCGCGCCGGTCGGAAACACGCCAGCGCGTCCGCATCGGCGCGCAGGCCGACGGGCGGATCACCGCGATTTCCCACGACACGGTGGCCACCAATTCGCCGGGCAACAGCTTCTTCGAGCCGGCCGGCATGTCGACCGTGTTCCTCTATGCCGGCGAGAACCGGTCGATCCGGCATTTCCTCGCCGAAAGCGACCTGCTGATGACCGCCTCCGTCCGGGCGCCGGCGAGGCCGTCGGCATGCTGGCGCTGGAAAACGCCATGGACGAGCTGGCCGAGAAGCTCGGCCTTGATCCGGTGGAACTGCGCCGGCGCAACGAGCCGGAGGTCAACCCGCAGGATGGCCGGCCCTTCTCCGCCCGCAATCTGGTCGCCTGCATGGACGAGGGCGCGCGGCGCTTCGGATGGGACAAGCGCCCCGAAGCACCCGGAAGCCGGCGCGAGGGCGAGTGGCTGATCGGCTACGGCATGGCCGCCGCCTCGCGCGCCAACATGCTGATGAAGGCGGCCGCGGAGGTGACGCTGACCCCGGAGGGTCGCGCCACGGTGAAGACGGCGATGACCGACATCGGCACCGGCAGCTACACGATCCTCGCCCAGATCACCGGCGAGATGCTGGGGCTGCCGATCGACAAGGTGGACGTGACGCTCGGCGACAGCCTGCTGCCGCCCTCCTCCGGTTCCGGCGGGTCCTGGGGCGCGAACAGCTCCGGCTCGGCGGTCTATGTGGCCTGCGAGGGCGTGATCGCCGAGATCGCCAACCGGCTCGGCACCACCCCCGCCGAGATGTCGATGAAGGACGGCGACGTGATCGTCGGCAATCGGCGCGTGCCGCTGGCCGAGGCGATCGGCGCCGACCCGATCTCGATCACCGGCGAGATCGAGCCGGGCGAGACCAAGAAGCGCTTCCACCAGGCCGGATACGGCGCGCATTTCTGCGAGGTGGCGGTCAACTGCCACACCGGCGAGACGCGGGTGCGGCGTCTTCTGACGGTGGCCGCGGCCGGCCGCATCCTCAACGAGAAGACCGCGACGTCGCAGTGCTACGGCGGCCAGATCTGGGGGATCGGCACGGCCCTGACCGAGGAGTTGCAGATCGATCCGCGCAGCGGCCTGATCGTCAACCACGATCTCGCCGGCTACCATGTGCCGTCGAATGCCGACGTGCCGAAGCTGGAGGTGGTGCTGCTGCCCGAGCATGACGCGTCGCCAGCCCGCTCGCGTCGAAGGGCATCGGCGAACTGGCGCTGGCCGGTGTCGGCGCGGCGATCACCAACGCGATCTACACGCCTGCGGCGTGCGGGTGCGCGACTATCCGGCCACGCCCGACCGGATCATCGCCGGCCTGCCGGACAGGCTGTAAGCCTCCCGGTCCGGGGCGTGCGGCATGCCCGCACGTCCCGGATCCCGTCGGCAACGGATCAGCCCCGCTCGGTCCCGGTACGCAGCTGGATCACGTCGGCGCGCGGCTCCACGAGCCGGGCGGCCTCGTCGAGAAGCTGGCGCGGCGAGAAGGGCTTGCCGACGATCCCCGCCGACGCGAAGCCGGCGGGCAGGTTTTCCCGGCCGTAACCGCTGACGAAGGCGAAGGGAATGCCCTGGCGGGTCAGCGCCGCCGCAACCTCGTCCACGGCATGGCCGTGCAGGTTGCCGTCGAGGAAGGCGCGTCGAAGCGCTCGGTCTCGATCGCGGCCAGCGCGTCGGCGACCGTTCCGGCCGGGCCGATGGCCGTGGCGCCGGCATCCTCGAGGATCGAGACGAGTTCGAGGGCGACCAGCGCCTCGTCCTCGACAACGAGATAGGTCTTGTCCGCGATCTCGCCCACGGGCTCCTCCTTCGCCTGAACCGCCCGGAGCTTCTCGTCCGCGCGAAGCCTCGTTTCGATTTCCGATGCCTTGGTGCCGCCGAGCGGAAGCTCGATGCGCCACACGACCCCTTCGACCCGGTAGGACACCGCTGCGGTCCCGCCGTCCGAGCGGATGCTGCCGTCGATCAGCGTGGATCCGAAGCCGCGCCGCGAGGGCGCCCGCACCGGCGGCCCCCCGGCCTCCTCCCAGATCAGCACCAGGCGGCCGTCGTCCACCGACCAGGTCAGCGCCACGCGCCCGTCCGGCCCGCTGAAGGCGCCATACTTGCACGCATTCGTGGCAAGCTCGTGCAGGACGAGACCCAGCCGCAGCGCCGCCTGCGGCGCGAGGCTGATCTCGGGCCCGGAGGCCGACAGGCGTGCCGGGTCGACCGTGCCGTGACGCAGCTGGTCGCGGACGAGATCGGCGAGGCCCGCCCCCTGCCACGTGCTGTCGCTCAGGAGCGAATGGGCGCTCGCCAGCGACTGGATCCGCCCCGAGAAGGTGTCGGCGAAGTGATCCGGATTGCGGGTGTGGCGCAGGGTCTGGGTGGCGATCGCCTGCACGGTGGCCAGCGTGTTCTTGACCCGGTGATTGAGCTCGCCGATCAAAAGCCGCTGGGTTTCCTCCGCGCGGCGCCGGTCGGTGACGTCGAGGATCTGGACGTTGAGCGACAGCGGCCGGCCGGCGCCGTCGCGCAGCAGCGAGGCGTACCATTCGCTCTCGACGCTCGCGCCGTCCTTGCGGCGGCAGCGGACGTCCTCGTGACCACGCGCGGGCTGGGCATCGGCGAAGAACTGGCTGCGCAGATCCTCCGTGCAGACGTCGGGCACCCAGCCGAGATCGGTGAGCCGGTGGCCGACCATTTCGCCGGATGTCCAGCCGAACATGCGCTCGGCGCCCTTGGACCAGCCGAGCACCCGCAGGTCCGGATCGAATTCGACGATGGCGAGCGGCGAGTTGTCGGAATGGGCCTGCAGGCGGTCGAGGGCGGTGCCGAGCTTGCCGGCGAGCGTCTGCAGCTCGTCCTTGCGCCTTGCAAGTTCCAGATGCTGGCGGCCGATCTCGAAGAAGACCTTGGCCTTGCTCTTCATCACCAGCGGGTCGACCGGCTTGAACACGTAGTCGACGGCGCCGGCCTCGTAGCCGCGGAAGCGCCGGCCCTCGTCGGCGGCTGCCGCCGTGACGAAGATGATCGGCACCTGCCGCGTCCGCTCGGTGCCGCGCATCAGTTCGGCCAGCTCGAAGCCGTCCATCCCCGGCATCTGGACGTCGAGCAGCGCCAGCGCATAGTCGTTGCGCAGCAGCAGCTCCAGCGCCTCCATTCCGGAGCGGGCAAGATGGATCTCGAGCCCGTCGCAGCGCAGCAGCGCCTCCAGAGCCCGCAGATTCTCGTCGAGATCGTCGACGAGCAGGAACCTGACGACATCAGACGGCATGGCCGGCCTCTCTCGTTGGGGTGCGATCGGCTGCCCGGCGCCAGATGCGCTCGGGCTCGGCGAAGGGAACATAGGCATCGAAGCCGGTGCGGAAGCGCAGGCTCTCGTTGAGGCCGAGGCCGAGGAAGCCGCCGCGCGCCAGCGAGCCGCTGAAGAGGGCGATCGCCCGGTCCTGCAGCTCCGCGTCGAAGTAGATCAGCACATTCCGGCAGGAGACGAGATGCACCTCGGAAAACACCGCGTCGGAGGCAAGACTGTGTTCGGCGAACACGGTGCGCGCCCGGAGCGACTTGTCGAACACCGCCGCGCCGTAGGCCGCCGTGTAATAGTCCGACAGCGACGACTTGCCGCCGGACTTCTGGTGATTGGCGGTGAACAGCGGAATGCGGTCGAGGTCGTAGATGCCGGCCTCGGCCTTCGCGAGCGCCGTCGGGTTGATCTCGGTGGCATAGAACATCGTGCGCTGTTCCAGCCCTTCCTCCCGGAAGAGGATCGCCAGCGAATAGAGCTCCTCGCCGTTGCTGCATCCGGCAACCCAGACCTTCAGCGACGGGAAGGTGCGCAGATGCGGGATCACCTTCTCGCGCAGCGCCCGGAAATAGTCCGGGTCGCGGAACATCTCGCTGACCTGCACGGTCATGCAGTCGATCAGCACCGGCAGCAGCTTCGGCTCGTGCAGGATGCGCTCCTGCAGCGCGGACAGGGTGGCGCAGCCGAGGCGCTCGCGTGCCAGATCCGCCCGCCGCCGCACGGAGGCGCGGGAATAGGAGCGGAAATCATAGTGGTAGCGGCGGTGGATCGCCTCGAGCAGAAGCTCCAGTTCGATCGTCTCGGTGGGGCTGGCGGTGGCAACCTCGCTCATCGCGGCATCCACACGCGGGCGAGCGACAGCAGCTTGTCGACATCGAGCGGCTTGGCGAGATAGTCGTTCGCCCCGGCGGCGAGACACTGCTCCTGATCGTCGGGCATCGCCTTGGCGGTCAGCATGATGATCGGCAGCGACTTCCAGGCCGGGCGCGTCCGGATCTCGCGGGTGGCGGTGAGGCCGTCCATCTCCGGCATCATCACGTCCATCAGGACGAGATCGACCGGCATCTGCCCGCCGTCCTCCATCCGGGCCAGCGCGTCGAGCGCCTCGCGGCCGTTGCGGGCGATCTGCACCTCGGCGCCGTGCGGCTCGAAGATGCTGGTGACGGCGAAGACGTTGCGCACGTCGTCCTCGACGACGAGGATGCGGCGCCCCTCGAGGGCCACGTCGCGGTTGAGCGAGCTGGCGAGCATGGTGCGCTGCTGCTCCGGCAGTTCCGAGACGACCTGGTGCAGGAACAGGGTCACCTCGTCGATCAGCCGTTCGGGCGACTTGGCGCCCTTGATGATGATCGAGCGCGAGTACTTGCGCAGCCGCAGCTCCTCGTCCGGCGTCAGCTCCCGGGCGGTGTAGACGATCACCGGCGGGAAGGACGAGTCCGCGTCGCGGTCGAGCTGCTCGAGGATGTCGAAGCCCGAGGCGTCGGGCAGCGTCATGTCGAGCACCATGCAGTCGAAGGTCTCGGTGCGGAGGCGTTCGAGGCACTCGGCTGCCGTGCTGCAGCCGACGGTCTCGACATGGGTTCCCCCGAGCAGATGCGACAGGCCGGCGAGCTGGGCCGGATCGTCCTCGACGATCAGCACCCGGCGCATCGGCCGCGCCATCTTCGTGCCGAAGCTCTCCAGCGCCTCGATCAGCCGTTCGCGGCGGACCGGCTTCAGCATGTAGCCGGCGGCGCCATAGGCGAAGGCGGCATGGGTGTAGTCGCCCGCCGAGGCGACATGCACGGGGATGTGGCGCGTGCGCACGTCGCGCTTCAGCCGGTCGAGCACGGACAGGCCGGTGTGGTCCGGCAGGCCCATGTCGAGGATCACCGCATGCGGGAGATACTGGCGGGCGGCGGTCACGCCGTCGTCGGCAGTGGCCGTGACGATGCACTGGAAGCCGAGTTCGCGGGCAAGATCGAGCAGGATCTTCGCAAAGGCCGGATCGTCCTCGACGACGAGGATCACCCGGCTGTCGGCCGCGATCCGGGCCCGATCATCCTCGATGCCGGGCAGCGGCGGGGCGGGAACCACCGGCGCGGCGGCGGCCTGCGACGGCCTTGCCGCCGGTCTCGGAGCCGCCCGCCGCGGCATCGGCATCGGCTGCTCGCGTTCCACGACATCGCGATCGAGGTGCAGCGGCAGGGTCAGCGTGAAGGTGCTGCCCTCGCCGAGCCGGCTCTCCAGCCGGATCTCGCCGCCGAGCAGGCCGGCGAGCTCGCGCGAGATCGACAGGCCGAGGCCGGTGCCGCCGTAGCGGCGGTTGATCGTGCCGTCGGCCTGGCGGAAGGCCTCGAACACGGTCTCCTGCTCTTCGTCCGCGATGCCGATGCCGGTGTCGGTCACGGCGAAGGCGATCCCGTCGCCGGCAGGGCTCACCTTGAGCACCACCTCGCCGGCCTCGGTGAATTTCACCGCGTTGGACAGGAAGTTCTTCAGCACCTGTTCGAGGCGCTGCGGGTCGGTCTCGAAGGTTTCCGGCGTCCCGGCCTCCACCTCCACCCGCAGGCCGACCCTCTTCTGGGTGGCGAGAGGTTCGAAGGTGCGGCGCAGACGGTCCACCACGCCGGCGACGGCCACATCCTCCGGCGACAGGTCAAGCTTGCCGGCCTCGACCTTGGAGAGGTCGAGAATGTCGTTGATCAGCCCGAGAAGATCGTTGCCGGACCCTTCGATGGTGCGGGCAAAGCTGATCTGTTCTTCGCTGAGGTTGCCGGTCCGGTTCTCGATCAGCAACCGCGACATGATCAGCAGCGCGTTCAGCGGCGTGCGCAGCTCGTGCGACATGTTGGCGACGAATTCGGACTTGTAGCGGCTGGCCCGCTCCAGTTCGCGCGCCTGGCGCTTCAGCGCGGTCTGCGTGCGGGCGAGATCGTCACGCTGGGCCTCCAGGGTCTGGGTCTGGCTTTCGAGCTGGGCGTTGGTCTGTTCCAGATCGGCCTGCTGGATTTCCAGCCGGCGCTGGGAGTCCTGCAGCGCCTGCGTCTGCTCCTCCAGCTCCTCGTTGGCCGCGGCCAGTTCCTCGCCGTGGGCGCGCAGTTCCTCGGACTGGCGGCGGGTCTCCTCGACCAGTTCCTCCAGCCGCGTCCGGTAGCGGGCCGAGCGCACGGCGATGCCGACCGTGCCGGCGATCCGCTCGAGGAACTCGCCGTATTCCTTCGGCGCCTTGCCGGCAAAACCGAACTCGACGACGCCGTTGATCTCGTCGTCCTGGCGCACCGGCGCGATCAGCACCGAGGCCGGCCGGCCGCGGCCAAGGGCGGAACCGTAGGAAAGATAGTCGCCGGGCAGTTCGTCGAGCATATAGCCGCGGTTGCCGGCGATCGCCTCGCCGATCACGCCGTCGCCGCGCCGGATTTCCTGCGGCACCGGGGCGCCGTCGGGCACGCCGAAGGCGGCAATGCGGCGGAAGACGTCGCCGTCGCGCACGTAGAACACGCCCGCGCGGGCGCCGAGGCGCGCGGCCACGCAGCGGACCACCTCCTCGCCGAGCGCGTCGAGCTTGCGCTCTCCGGCCATGCGGCGGGCAAGTTCCACCTGGCCGGTCTGCAGCCACTCCTCGCGGCGCACGGCAAGCCGGTTGCGGATGAACACGATGCAGGTGATCGCCAGAACCCAGACCGTGGCGATGCCCATGGAGCGGTTGACGAAGGCGATGTTCGGATCGATGCCGGGCCGGTCGACCATGAAGCCCGCGATCATCAGCCCGGTGGCCGCCAGGGCAATGAGCGGCGGCACTGCGGGGCGCCAGGCGAGATAGGAGAGGACGACCGGGATCAGATAGATCACCCAGACCGACGTCCCGAGCGGCACGTTGAGGTCGATCAGGAACACGGCCCCGATCAGAAGGGCGAACAGCCCGTACAGCAGATATTCGAAGGTCTTCGTCCGGGCGGCGTCAGCAAGCATCGTCGATTCCAGGGGTCGCATCACGATGTGGAACCGCGCACGCGCTGCAGGCCCTGTTCCGCGCGGAAAACCCGCACGGAAAGTGCCCGAAGCGCCCCTCGGGCGAGGATGGATGTGAGTACGCCCCCGGAATCGTGTCGGCCAACACTCGCAAACGCGCGCACCTCGAACCCGGTTCCCTCGTCCGGAGAAAAAATGTTCGGCTCCCTCCGACGACGGCGCGCGGCCGTCGGTCGCGGCGAAGGCAGCGCCGGGCGGCCTCGACACGGGCTCGGGACGGATCCCGAGGTCCGGCTCCGGCCGCCCGGCGCTGTCCGGCTCAGTTCATGAACAGGAAGTCGCCCTCCCGCAGCTGGCTCACGCCGATCAGCTCGACCGTCCAGTCGGCGGCATCCGACAGCGTCAGGACCAGCGAGTTGCCGACCCTGTCGGCCGCCGCATCCGCGCCGGTGACCAGACCATCGCCATTGCTGTCGAAATCGGCGAAGTCGAAGCCGAAATCGACGAGCCGCACCCTGTCCCCGGCGGAGAAGTCGCCGATCACGTCATGCTGGCCGTGGTCGCTCATGGACGCCTTCAGGAACTGGAAGTGATCGCTCCCGGCCTCGCCGTAGAGATGGTCGTTGCCGGTGCCGTCGGTCAGGAGGTCGCCGCCGGCACCGCCATACAGCACGTCGCTGCCGCCGCCGCCGGAGAGCAGGTTGTTGCCGGCCGACCCCTTGAGAATGTCCCCGAACTCGCTCCCCGCGGCCCGCTCGACATTGAACAGGGTCTGCGCTGCCGGCAGGATCTCACCCAGCACGGCCACCTTGCCGACCGACAGGTCGACGCGGACCGCATGGGCCGCCTGATTGAAGCCGACGCTGTCGATGCCGCTGCCGCCGTCGAAGACATCGGCGATGTCGCGCAGGAAGGCGTTGTCGTTGCCGTCGCCGCCATGGAGCCGGTCCACGCTGAAATCGACGGCATCGGTGTAGAGCAGATCGTCGCCGTTGCCGCCGTCGAGAAGATCGCGGCCCGTACCGTCGTGCAGCGAATCCCGGCCGTCGCCGCCCTGGAGTTCGTCGTTGCCACTGTCGCCGTAGATCACGTCGTCGCCGATGTCGCCGAACAGGTCGTCGTCGCCGCCACGCCCGAACAGGCTGTCGTCGCCGAAGTTGCCGCGCAGGACGTTGACGGCGTTGTCGCCGACGAGGCGGTCGGCATAGAGGCTGCCGGTGACGTTCTCGATCTCGATCAGCGTGTCGCTCTCCACCGTCCAGTTGGCGCTCTCCGGCTTGGCCTGCAACCGGGTCGTGGCGGTGCCGGCGGCCAGGTCGACCGTCATCGCATAGCCGTAGGCATAGCTGACGGTGTCGCTGTCGCGGGGGGCGGCGTAGACGTCGTCCACCGGCGCCGGGTCGGTTCCGCCGTTGATGACGTCGTTGCCGAAGCCGCCGGAGATCGTGTCGTTGCCGCTGCCGCCATGGAGGACGTCGTCGCCATTGCCGGCGGAGATGCGGTCGTGGCCGCTGCCGGCGTCGATGATCTTCGCTCCTGGTGCATAGACATTGATGATGTCGTCGCCACCAAAGCCATAGATCTGCGAGACCGACGGATCGAAGATCGAGATATGGTCAGCGTATGAGGTTCCAAATCGCGTTGTCATGATGTCCTGTCCTGAATTCATGCCCCGATAAACTTCGGAGCCAACGTATTTCTAATCTTCCATATCATACGTTACTGTAACTTTCGTAACACCTGAACACAAATTATTTGATTTGTACATTCTGTTACCCCTCAGGCGACGCCCCCCCCGCCGCCTGATCATCCAGGTCGCCCGGCCGGAGCAAGCGCTGCGGCAGGCAGCGCCGGTCCGGCTGCGCGACGCGGCCGGGCCTCTCGCGGCAACCCGCCGGGACCGTCAGCGGGTCCAGAGGTCGTCGTGCCGGGCGTGGGTTTCGAGATAGGCGCCCTTGCCGAAATGCGTGTCGTAGAAGTCGGTGTCGAGCCGGTGCGCCTGGAGATAGGTGTGCACGAGCACCGCCGGTGCGGTCGCGGGAAAGCGGCCGAAGGTCGCGAAGATGTAGTCGGCCATGATCGTCACGATCTCGCTCGCCTCCTCGTCGATCGTCGCCGCCGCCCCGCGCACCGCCGCGTTGTCGCGATACGGCCCCGACACGGTCGGATCGAACGGGCCGCCCTTGCCGAACTTGCGGCGCACGACCGCGCTCACCGCGGCCCCCATGTCGGCGTGATGCGGCGGAACATGCGCTTCGAACACGCCCGGCAGGCCGGTCACGTAGGGCAGCGGATTGCCGTCCAGCATCCGGAAGCGGAAGCCGAGGCCCGGCACGGCCGGGTCGCCGCTGGCGCCCAGCACGGTGAACGGGTTCAGCCCCGTGTACATCCAGCCGCCGAGGCCGAGCGCCTGCAGCATCAGCGCGCCGGCATAGCAGGCCGTCCCCATCTCCACCGCGACGTCGGTCATCGCGATCTGTTCGAGGAAGGTCATCGGGTAGGCGACCGAAAGGTCGAGACGGTGCGAGAAGCGCTCCAGCCCCGGGATCTGCCGGCCATTCACGTTGTCGTAGATGCCGGTGCCGTTCTGCACGAGGTAGAGCAGCAGCAGGATCACTTGCTGCGCGACGTCGGCGACCGGAAAGATCAGCGTCGAGCCCGGGACATTCGCGCACCAGGTGTTGTGGCCCTCCATATGCGGCATCTCGGCGGGAATGTTCAGCCGGCCCTCGGCCAGCCGGACGATGCGCGCCCGGTGCGCGTCGAGCCAGGCCGCGAGGTCGCCGTCTTCCGCCCCGGACGACGCCGGCGTCATGTCGCGGGTCGGCAGGAAGTAGGTGCCGCTGTCGTCGGTGAAGAAGAACTCCGAAGTGTTGAAGCCCGCCGACGACGGAAAGCTGCGTCCGCCGGCCGCCGTGGTGTAGTTCGGCAGCCGGGCGCCATAGGCCGGGTGATGGGCAAAGAGGTTCGACCATCCGGTGTTGCCGGCGACCGTGGCGATCAGCAGCATCTGCTCCACCGGGTCGAGCGGCTCCGGCGCATGGCGCGAGGTGAAGGCCAGCGGGCCGTTCGGGATGGTTGCGCCCTTGGCAAACCGGCGCGAGCGACGGCCGTGGATGGCCGCGATCAGCGGGAAGGAGGCAGCCTGGGCGAGGCCCGGATGCAGAGAGGGAGTTGGTGCGGAATCGAGCATGACGGGTCCTTTGAGTGCGAGAGCGTGGCCCCGAGCAGAGCCGGGGCGCGAAAGCGGTGTGCCATGTCCCGTAAAGGGCAACCGGCCCCGCAAGCGGCACCCGGGCAGCAGCTTTCGCTTCGGATCGGGTGCGGCGCGGATCTGATCGCATCATCGGCGGCGGCAGCGTCAGGCACGGTCTCGACAAAAACGGTCCGAATGTGCCATTTTCCGATCATGACCATGCCCGATCCGCCACCCCCCGTTTCCGTGTGCCTGCTCGCCGTCCCCGAAATCTCGACGGGCGTCCTGAACGGCCTGAGCGAGGTGTTCGTCTTTGTGGGAACCGGCTGGGAGATGCTGACCGGCTGGCCGTCCGGACCGGGCCGCTTCCGGACCCGCATCGTCGCGGCAAGCCGGACGCCCTTCCGCAATCTTGCCGGGCTGCCGGTCGCGCCGGACCTGACCTTCGCCGAGGCCGAGCGGGCTGACATCGTGATCGTCGGCGATCTCGCCCTTGGCCGGGACGAGGACACCCGGGGCCGCTGGCCGGAGGAAACGGCCTGGCTGCGCCGGCAACATGCGCAGGGCGCCCTCGTCTGCTCGGTCTGCACCGGGTCGCTGATGCTGGCCGAGGCCGGGCTTCTGGATGGCCAGGAAGCCACCTGCCACTGGGCCGCCACCGAGCAGATCCGGAGCCTCTATCCGGACGTGCGCCTGCGCCCCGAACGGGTGCTGGTGCCGGCGGGGGCGGAGCACCGGCTCGTGACCGCGGGCGGTTCGGCCTCGTGGACCGACCTCGCGCTCTACGTGGTCGCCCGCTACTGCGGCGAGGAGGAAGCCCGGCGCACCGCCAAGATCTTCCTGTTCGGCGACCGGAGCGAGGGCCAGCTGCCGTTTGCCGCACGGGTGCGTCCGCCCCAGCACGAGGATGCCGCCATCGCCGCGGCCCAGATCTGGGCCGCCGACAACTATGCCGCCCCCAATCCGGTGGCCGGCATGACCCGGCGCTCGCAACTGGCGCCACGCACGTTCAAGCGCCGGTTCCAGGCCGCCACCGGCTATGCGCCGCTCGACTACGTGCAGTCGCTGCGGATCGAGGAAGCCAAGCAGATGCTGGAAATGACCGACGTGCCGATCGACGCCGTCGCGCAGGAGGTCGGCTACACCGAACCCGCCGCCTTCCGGCGCCTGTTCAAGCGCGCCACGGGCATTTCCCCGCTCCAGTATCGCCAGCGGTTCCGGCGCATCTCGGCGGCCTGACCGAAGGCGAAGCGGCATCGGGCGGCGGCCCTGCCGGACGGCCACCCTTGCACGCAGCCAGCGCGTCATCGGCTTTGCCGGACACACGAGCAGGCCAAGGAGGGTCGCATCATGGCCGCGCGCCGGCCTGCCGGATCCTGCCTGCTGCATCCCGCGCGTCCAGTGGAACTTCGAGGGGTCCAACCCATTGTTCAGATCCAATGGAGACGCCCCATGCTCGAGGTCGATGACCGGCGCATTGCCACCCTTTCCTTCCGGCGCCAGATGCGCGCCGTTGCCGACCACGGCGCGGCACTTGATGCCGACGACAGCTTTCCCGACGAAGAAATTTCCGATCTTGCCGCAGTCGGTGTCCTTGCCGCTCCGTTCGCAGATGCGGCCGAGGGCCGTCGAGCGCCTGAGCCCGACGACCTGATGGAGGCGCTGCGCGCGGTCGGACACGCCAGCCAGCCGCTCGGCCGGCTGTTCGAGGGGCATGTCAACGCGGCGGCGCTGATCGGGCGCTACGGCACCGCCGACCAGCAGGCGCGGGCGTTGCACGAGGCCCGCGACGGCGCGCTGTTCGGTGTCTGGAACACCGAGGGCGCCGACGGACTGCGGCTCGTCCGCCGCGGCGATCGCCTCGAACTCGCCGGCCGCAAGATCTTCGCGTCGGGCGCCGGCCATGTCGCCCGGCCGCTCGTCACCGCGCGGGACGAGGCCGGCCGGCTGCTGATGGTGCTGCCGCGGCTCGACGATGCCCCCCGCGCCGATCTCTCCGGCTGGACGGCGCACGGCATGCGCGCTTCCGCCAGCGGCAGCTACAGTTTCAACGGATTGCCGGTCGCGGCCGACGACATTCTCGGCGGCGACGACGACTATCATCGCCAGCCGCATTTTTCCGCCGGCGCCTGGCGCTTCTGTGCCGTCCAGCTCGGCGGCATCGAGCGGCTGGTGGACGAGGCGCGGGCGGCCCTGCGCAGCCGCGGCCGCGGCGACGATCCCCACCAGCGCGCCCGGATGGGCGAAGCGATGATCGCCGCCGAGACCGCCCGGCTCTGGGTCGAGCGCGCCGCCCGCATCGCGGAGGCGGACGCGTCGGACGATGGAGGCGACGACAGCGGCATGGCCGCGATCGCCTATGTCAACCTCGCGCGCTGCGCCGTCGAGCGCTGCGGCCTTCAGGTGATGGAGCTCGTGCAGCGCTCCATCGGCCTTGCCGCTTTCCTGAGGCCGCATCCGGTCGAGCGCCTGTGCCGGGATCTTGCCACCTACCTGCGCCAGCCGGCCCCGGACCGGGCGCTGTGCGAGGCGGCCGGCTACGGCCTTGGCGAGACGCAGCCGCTGCGGGAGATCTGGCCATGATCTTTTCGGCCGAAGACGCGCTGCGCGCCATGGCGGACCTGCCGATCGTCGAGCCCGAGAGCTTCGTCCGTCATCATCTCGTCGTCATCGCGCCGCATCCCGACGACGAGAGTCTCGGCTGCGGCGGCCTGATCGCGGGGTGCCGGGCCGCCGACCTGCCCGTGACGATCGTCATCGTCAGCGATGGCGCCGGCTCCCATCCGGGGTCGCAGCTGTTTCCCGGGCCGAAGCTGGCGGAACTGCGCCGCGGCGAGGCGGTGGAGGCGGCCCATCGGCTCGGCGTTCCGGCCGAGGCGGTGCATTTTCTCGACCTGCCGGACCGGGCGGTGCCCTTCCATGGCACCGAGGCGAACCAGGCGGCCGATCGGGTCGCCGGTCTCTGCGCCGGTGCCGACGTCGTGGCGGTCAGCTGGCGCCACGATCCGCACATCGACCACAAGGCAAGCTTCATCCTCGCCCGCGATGCGGTGCGCCGGGTGCCCGGGGCGGGCCTGTGGGAATATCCGATCTGGGGCCTGACCCTGCCGCCGCAGACATCGCTGGACAGCCCGCCCGTCGCTGGCGTTCGCGTGCGGATCGATCCGTATCTCGAGGCCAAGCGGCGGGCGATCGCCGCCCATGCCTCGCAGACGACCGATCTCATCGGCGACGATCCGGACGGCTTCCGGCTGACCCCCGACATGCTCGCGCGCTTCGAGGCGCCGGAAATCTTCCTGGGACCCGTGACATGACCACCACCCTGCCCCCCACCTATTTCGATGACCTCTACGAGCGCGCGCCCGACCCCTGGGCCTTCGAGACCAGTCCTTACGAGGATGCGAAATATGCCGCCACGCTCGCGGCCCTGCCCCACGCGCGCTACGGACGGGTGCTGGAGGTCGGCTGCTCGATCGGGGTGCTGACCAAGCGCCTTGCAAGCCGGTGCGATCATCTGGTGGCGATCGATCCGGCCGCCCGCGCGCTGGACACCGCCCGTGCGCGCTGCCTCGACCTGCCCTCGGTCAGCTTCGTCCAGGGCCATGTGCCCGCCGACTGGCCGTCCGGCAGCTTCGACCTGATCGTCCTGTCGGAGGTGATCTACTATCTGGGGGCGCCGGATGTCGACGCGCTCGCGGCGCGGGTGGACAGGTCGCTGCGGCCCGGCGGTCAGGTCCTGCTCGTGCACTGGGTGCGCGAGACCGACTATCCCCTCTCAGGCGACGCAGCCTCCGACCAGTTCATCCGCGCGCTCGGCAGCGGCTACCGGCGCCTTGCCCGGCAGCGCACCGACGACTATCGCCTCGATCTTCTCGCTGCCGGGTGACAGGCCCTCGAGCGCGCCCCGCAGCCGCCGCGCGTCCCGCAGGTGATCCGCGATCCGGTCGGGGCGCAGCGGCTCGGGCACCAGCAGCGGGCTCTGCGCCAGCGCCGTTGCCCATGCCTCACCGAAGCTGCGCCCTGTCCGCCCGCCCAGTGCGCCCTCCGGCAGCGCGAGCCGGCGCTCCCACGTCCCGGGATGACAGTTCGCCGCGAAGGCCCGCCGCATCCGCCCGCGCAGCACCATGCGCCGCAACGCGGCCGGCAACGGCTCCAGCCGCTCGTCGGCCGGCACCGCGTCGCGTTCGGCGCGCAGGCGCAGGGTGCTCGCGCAGCCACCGTCCGCACGGCCATCGAAGCGGGCCGACGTGGTGACGACGATGCCCGGATCGTGGCGGAGGGCAATGTCGTGGCGGGCAAGGGTGGCCGCCAGGGCCCGATCCTCACCGACCTCCACCACCGGAAGCCCGCCGATGCGGCGATAGGCGGCGAGCGTGACGGCAAAGCTTGCGCCGGATTCGGTCCAGTGGTTCGGCCAGGGATCCTCCGGCAGCGGATCGATGCACGTGGACAGCGCCGCCAGGGCATGCTCGTAGGCGCCTTCCAGACGGCGTCGGCGCCGCAGATGCGGCGGCCAGGCGGCCTCCTCGCGCCGGTCGAAGACAAATCGGCCGGCGACGGCGTCGCAGCAACCGGACAGGGCGGCGATGTTGCGGGCGATCCAGTCCGGCCCGACCCGCGTGTCGGCATCAGTGGTGAGGAGGATGCCCCGGCCGCCCGCCTGACCCGCCCACAGGCCGGCGACGTCGAGGGCAAGACCCCGGGCATGGCCGGCGTTGGCGTTGCCGGCCGGCAGGTCGAGTGCCAGAACGCGATGCGGGATCCCGGATTTCCGAAGAAGATGGCGCGCGCGTGGCGCGGTGGCGTCGCGGCAGTTGTTGGCAACGAGCACGATGCCGACATCCGCATGGGCGGCGGGGATCCCGCGCTGGGCGATCAGCGAGGCGAGGCAGGCGTCGATGCGCGCCTCCTCGTCCCGGGCCGGAATTGCGACCACCACCCCGGGCACCGGCCCGGCGGGTCTTTCGGACTCAAGAAGGTGACGGGCAAGAGCGAGGCGGGCGGCGGAAACTGCGGACATGATGATCCCCTGCGGCAGGACGCGAACGTTCCAGCCACTGCAAGGGTTCCCGGCGACGAGGCGCCTGATTGTCCTTCCGCGTCAGGCAGGCCCCGGGGCCATGACCCGGATCGCCTCCTCCAGATTGCGCGCGTCGAAAGGCTTGGTCAGAAGCCGCATCCGATCATCCATCTTCATGCCGTCCAGCCGCTGATGGCCGGTCGCGAAGATGATGGGCAGGTCTGCATGGAGCGCACGCGCCTGCCGCGCCAGCGCCGCGCCGTCCATGTCCGGCAGGCCGACGTCCGTCAGCAGGAGGTCGATGCGATGGTTGGCCAGAAGCTCCAGGGCGACGGAGCCCTTTCCAGCCTCCAGCACGGTGTGGCCCAGATCCTCGACCAGATCGACCGTGGCCATGCGGATCAGCGCCTCGTCCTCGCAGATCAGGATCGTCAGCCCGGCACCGCCGGTCCGTTCCGCCATCGCCGTCTCCGACAGCGCGGCCGGCGGGGTCTGCGCCGCGGACTCGCCCGGCTTGCCCAGCAGGTCGCGCAGCTTCCGGGCAAGGGCTTCGCGCGTGTAGGGCTTGCTCAGCAACTCGACGCCCTCGTCAAGGCGCCCGCCGTGCACGATCGAGTTTTCGGTGTAGCCGGAGGTGAACAGGACCTTGAGGCGCGGCAGGCGGACCACCGCCTTCCTGGCGAGGTCGGTCGACTTGAGCGGGCCCGGCATGACGACATCGGTGAACAGCAGGTCGATCTGCAGGCCGCTTTCCAGAATGGCGAGCGCCGCATTCGCGTCCGCCGCCTCCAGCACCCGGTAGCCCAGCCCGCTCAGGGTCTCCACGACGGTCTGCCGCACGAAGGCATCGTCCTCGGCGACGAGGATGGTCTCCTCGCCTCCGGTGATCGGCCCGAACTCGCGGGGCGCGAGCGCATCCTCCACCTCGGTCGAGCGCGGCAGATAGAGCCGGATCGTCGTGCCTTCGCCCTCCTCGCTGTAGATCTTGACGTGTCCGCCCGACTGCTTGACGAAGCCGTAGACCATGGAGAGGCCGAGCCCGGAGCCCTTGCCCTCCGGCTTGGTGGTGAAGAACGGCTCGAACACCTTGGCGATCAGCTCCGGCGGCATTCCGGCGCCGGTGTCGCTGACCGCGAGCAGGACATACTGTCCCGACGCGACGTCGGCGTGCTCGCGGGCATAGTGGTCGTCGAGGAAGGCGTTGCCGATCTCGATGGTCAGCTTGCCCCGGCCCTCCATGGCGTCGCGGGCATTGATCGACAGGTTGAGCAGCGCGTTCTCGATGTTGCCCGGATCCACGTAGGTGTTCCACAGGCCGCCGCCGATGATCGTCTCGATCTCGATGGCCTCGCCGAGCGCGCGCCGCAGGATGTCGTCCATGCTGCGGACCAGCCGCCCGAGGTTGACGACCTTGGGTGCGAGCGGCTGGCGGCGGCCGAAGGCCAGAAGCTGCGACGCGAGCCGCGAGCCGCGTGTGACGCCCTCCATCGCATTGCGCACGCGCTGCTCGGCGCGGGTGTTGCCCAGGATGTCGCCCGCCAGAAGCTGGAGATTGCCGCTCACGACCTGCAGCAGGTTGTTGAAGTCATGGGCGATCCCGCCGGTCAGCTGGCCGATGGCCTCCATCTTCTGCGCCTGAATCAGCGCCGCTTCGCTCTTTTCCAGCGCGGCGGTCGTCTCGACTTCGGTCGTGATGTCCCGGCCGAAGGCATAGACCGTCCCGTCCTCGGCGAGCGACGTCCATTCGATGCGGCGGCTGTGGCCGTCCTTCGACAGGATGAACCCTGCCGTACGGGCCATGGCATCGGGCTGCAGCAGGCGGTCGGAGGTCCGGTCGCGGCTTTCCGGATCGACGAAGTCGCGCACGTTCCGGCCGACCGTTTCCTCGACCGTCCAGCCGAGCGCGCGCGTCCAGGCCGGGTTGACCGCGGTGATCCGGCCGGTGGGCGTGGTCACCAGCTTCAGCACCGGCGAGATGTTCCAGATGCGTTCGAGGTCGCGGGAGCTCTGCACCTCGGCCAGCTTCTGCTGGTGGATGTCGGTGTTGGTGCCGATCCAGCGGGTGATCATGCCCGCCTCGTTGCGGATCGGCAGCGCCCGGACCAGATGCCAGCGGTATCCGCCGTCGGCGCGGCGGATGCGGAATTCGGTCTCGTAGGGCTCGCCCGCCGCCAGCGCCGCCTGCCAGTTGCTGACAGCGGAACTCTGGTCGTCCGGATGGACGACGTCGATCCAGCCGGCGCCGACAAGCTGCTCGGGCGTCCGGCCGCTGTAGTCGTAGACCCTGTCGTTGAACCAGTCGACGAGGCCGGACTGGGTGGCGGCCCAGACGTGGTTCGGCATCGCCTGGGCAAACGTCCGGAACTGGGCCTCGCTGGCGCGCAGCGCCTCCTGCGCGGCAATATTGTCGGTCACGTCGATGCCGTTGACGAAGATGCTCGTCACATGGCCGTCGCGATCGGTGATCGGCTGATAGATGAGATCGACGAAGCGGCGCTCGGGCCGCTGGTCCGCATTCACCACCAGATCGAAGGCCGAGTTGAGCAGGCGATAGGGACGGCCGCTGCGAAAGACCTCGTCGAGCAGGCCAACATACCCCTGACCAACCGCTTCCGGCAGCACCTCGGCGACCGTCTTTCCGACGACATCGCGCTCGCCGACCAGCTTGCGGTAGGCGGGATTGACGATGACGAAGCGGTGCTCCGATCCTTCGAGCAACGCCATGAACGACGCCGACTGCTCGTACATCTGCCGCAGCCGCATGCGTTCGTCCTGCAACTGGCGCCCGGCGATGACCTTGGCGGTGGTTTCCACCACGATGGCGATCACGCCCAGCGGAACGCCGTCTTCCCCCACGATCGGCGAATAGTCGAGGTTCATCCAGACCTGACGCGGCCCCTCGCCCCGGTCGAGCGCAAGCTCCTGCTCCTCGTAGGACAGGGTCTCGCCCCGGTGAAACACTGTGCGCACCACATGATCGTTGAAGTCGGCCACCTCCGGCCAGCCCTCGCGCACCTTCGAGCCGAGCAGCGCGGGATGCCGTGCGCCGGCAAAGACCGAATAGGCATCGTTGTAGATCATGACGCCGTCGTCGCCCCACAGCGTGACGATCGGCAACGGGCAGCGCAGGATCATCGCCACGACCGCCTTCACGGTCGCCGGCCAGGCGCAAATGGCCCCGAGACTGGTGCGGCCCCAGTCGAACTCCCGGATCAGCGATGCCGTTTCTCCGCCCCCGAGCAGGGCGTCGGCCGGTAGGTCTCGAGACATGGTCTGCTCCGGCGAGGGCGTTGAGGCGGACGATCGGATATCAAACCTGCATCAGGCTGTCACTGCGGCGACAATGACAAGCCGCCTTTGCTCTCTCAAGTCCCAATCGCACCCGGGGGCGACCCGCATGTGCATTTCCCCG
>NZ_MCRJ01000010.1 GCF_001720135.1 Methylobrevis pamukkalensis | reverse complement strand
CGTCGGCACAATCCCGGGCGATCAGCCGCTTGAGGTTCCGTTGCGCCGCCGGATCGGGCCGGGGGCAATCCTCGTGGGCAATTCCGGAAACGACGGGCGACCCGAGCGCGCGCGTGAGACGTCAGGGCAAACAGCGATCGAGCACCGCACGAAAGGCGCGCAAGCCTTCGCAGATCAGGCTGGGCCTTCAGGGCGTAAATATCGGGAAAGATCTGAAGAGGTCAATCACAGGGAAGTGATTGGTGGAGCCAGGCGGAATCGAACCGCCGACCTCTTGAATGCCATTCAAGCGCTCTCCCAACTGAGCTATGGCCCCACTATTTCATCGAGCGAGAACTGCACGTGCCCTGCGGCAACTTGCGATTCCCTCCGGCCTTGGGAGCCGGCCGGTGGATCACCGGGTCAACGGCGCCGGATATACTGACCACCCGGCGCCTCGGCAAGTGTTTTTTTCATTCCGGCCCTCAGAAAAGCACTTAGCCCCCTTCCGATCGCCGCGACGAGGCTCAGCGCTCCTCGTCGTTCTCCACGCCGCCGCCGATGATGTCGGTGACGTCGTCGTTCTCGTCCTCGTCTTCCTCGAGGAAGGTGTCGTCCTCGGCGGCGTCTTCCTCGATCGCCGGGTCGTCGATGTCCGGGATGTCGTCCTCGCCCTCGACCGCATCCGCCTCCTCGAGCGAGATGAACTCCGGCTTTGCGACGTCCTCCTCCTCCTCGATCTCCTCGTCTTCCGGCTCGATGGCGCGCACGGCGCGCACCTTGGAGCTGACGTGCGGATCGAAGGCCGATCCGCAGCGCGGACACAGGATCGGCTGGTGGTTGAGGTCGTAATATTTCGCGCCACAGCTGGGGCAGAGGCGCTTGGTCCCCAGTTCAGGTTTCGCCACGGGTGGCCTCTTTTGTCGTGCGGAGAAGGAAAAAAGTGGGGTTCCACATAGTCGGATCAACCGCATCTGTCAAAGGCGATTCGTGGCGGGCGGAAAGGCTGTCCGCGCCGCCGCCGCCTGCAACGTCCGCGCGTCACGGGCGCGCACGTCCGCGAGACCGAATCACCCGGTTGCCCCGGCGGGGGCGTTCGCTTCCCGTCGGGGCTCACGCCAAGGGTGACGCGAGCGATGCGCACATGCTATGGGGCGCGCGATCGAGAATTGCCGCAAGGCCCCTGCCGGGGCGAGAAGGCCAGGAAGTCCATGAGCCCGCATCCGCACGCTGCTCCCCGTCCGCTGTCCTCGCGCAGGAGCGGCCCCCTGACCGGCCGCCTGCGCGTGCCCGGTGACAAGTCCATCTCCCACCGGGCGCTGATGTTCGGCGCGCTGGCGCGGGGCCGGACCACGATCACCGGGCTGCTGGAAGCCGGCGACGTGATGAACACGGCCGGCGCCATGCGCGCCTTCGGCGCGAACGTCCTGCGCGACGAAAACGGGACGTGGAGCGTCGACGGGCTCGGTGTCGGCGGACTGCTGGAGCCGGCCGGCATCATCGACTTCGGCAACGCCGGCACCGGCGTGCGCCTCACCATGGGCCTTGCCGCCGCCCAGCCGATCGCGGTCACCTTCACCGGCGACGGCTCGCTGGTGAAGCGGCCGATGGGCCGGGTGCTGGAGCCGCTGCGGCGCATGGGCGTCGACGTGATCGCCCGCTCCGGCGACCGCCTGCCGCTGACCATGCGCGGCGCCGAAACGCCGATCCCGATCCACTACACCGTCCCCGTTCCCTCCGCGCAGGTAAAGTCCTGCGTGCTGCTGGCCGGTCTCGGCACGCCCGGCGTCACCACGGTGATCGAGCCGGTGTTCACCCGCGACCACACCGAGCGGATGCTCGCCGGCTTCGGGGCGGCGATCGACATCGCCACCGATTCGGATGGCGTGCGCACGATCCGCCTCGAAGGCCGCCCCGAGTTGAAGGCCCAGGACGTGACGGTGCCGTCCGACCCGAGTTCGGCCGCCTTCCCGATCGTCGCGGCGCTGATCACGCCCGGCTCCGACGTCACCGTCGAGGGCGTGCTGATGAACCCGGCCCGCATCGGCCTGATCGACACGCTGATCGAGATGGGCGGCGACATCACCTTCGAGAACGAGCGCGAGACAGGCGGCGAGCGAATCGCCGCGTCCGGGTGCGCGCCTCCGAACTGAAGGGCGTGACCGTGCCGGCCGACCGGGCGCCGTCGATGATCGACGAGTATCCGGTGCTGGCCGCCGCCGCCGCGGTCGCCGAGGGCCGCACGCTGATGCTCGGCATCGAGGAAATGCGGGTGAAGGAATCCGACCGGGTCGCCGCCGTTGCCGCGGGCCTTGCCGCCAACGGCGTCGTCCACGAGGAGGGGCGCGACTGGCTTGCCGTCACGGGCGGCCGCGTACCCGGTGGCGGCACCGTGGTCACCCATCTCGATCACCGCATCGCCATGACCTTCCTCGTCCTCGGCCTTGCCGCCGATGAACCGGTGACCGTGGATGACGCCACCGTCATCACCACCAGTTTCCCCGAGTTCGAGGCACTTCTGACCGGCGCCGGCGCCACCCTGTTCGAGCCGGGAGACTGACCCGATGATCATCGCGATCGACGGCCCCGCAGCCGCGGGCAAGGGCACGCTCGCGACGCGGCTCGCCGCCCGTCTCGGCCTGCCCTATCTCGACACCGGCCTGCTCTACCGGGCGATCGGCCGGACCATGGCCGATGCCGGCGCCGATCTCGATGATCCCGAGGCTGCCGGCCTGTTCGCGCGGGCGCTGCGCCCCGAGCATCTGTCCGGCGACCTGCGCGGACGCGAGTCCGGCGAACTCGCCTCAAGGGTCGCGGTGCATCCGCCGGTGCGCGAGGCGCTGGTCGCCTTCCAGCGCGACTTTGCAGCCCGGCCGGAGGGCGCCGTGCTCGACGGCCGCGACATCGGCACGGTGATCTGCCCGGATGCCGACGTGAAGCTGTTCGTCACCGCCTCGGCCGAGGTGCGCGCCCGGCGCCGCACCGACGAGCTGGCCGCCAAGGGCCGGGCCGTCGACTACGAGCGGATCCTTGCCGAGGTGCGCGAGCGCGACGAACGCGATTCCAGCCGGGCGGCGGCGCCGCTCAAGCCCGCCCCCGACGCGGTGCTGCTCGACACCAGCGCACTCGGCATCGACGAGGCGTTCGAGGCGGCGGTCCGGATCGTCGAGACGGCAGCCCGCCGCTAGCCCGCTTTCCGCGGATTTCCGCCGTGCGGGCCGTGAAAGCCCGTCGGTTTGCCTTGCGTCCGGCGCTGCCGGGTGTATGGACGCGCCCAACGTCGGTGCGCCGTTCCGCGCGCCGCGTCGTACCGGTATTGCCGGCACCCGTCCGGAACATGTTGTCGCCGTCTTCCGCCATCTGCGTCGGCCCGCCGCGAGGCGGTTGCCCCCACCTGGGGGCCGGGAGACGTCGGCGACGATCACGAACACCAACCGCCGACGCCGCCGGATCCGGCACCAGGAGAATTCATGCCCGCCACCAACCCCTCCCGCGAGGATTTCGCGGCCCTTCTCGAGGAATCCTTCCAGACCACCGAGCTTTACGAAGGCGCGGTCGTCAAGGGTATCGTGATCGCCATCGAGAAGGATCTCGCGGTCATCGACGTCGGCCTCAAGGTCGAAGGTCGCGTGCCGCTCAAGGAATTCGGCGTTCGCGCCCGTGACGGCGAACTGAAGATCGGCGACGAGGTCGAGGTCTACCTGGAGCGCGTCGAGAACGCGCTCGGCGAGGCCGTCCTGTCGCGTGACAAGGCCCGCCGCGAAGAGAGCTGGGTCCGTCTCGAAGTTGCCTTCGAGAAGGGCGAAAAGGTCATCGGCCACATCTTCAACCAGGTCAAGGGCGGCTTCACGGTCGATCTCGACGGCGCCACGGCCTTCCTGCCGCGCAGCCAGGTCGACATCCGCCCGGTGCGCGACGTCGCGCCGCTGATGCACTCGCCGCAGCCCTTCCAGATCCTCAAGATGGACAAGCGCCGCGGCAACATCGTCGTCTCGCGCCGCGTCGTCCTCGAGGAAACCCGCGCCGAGCAGCGCTCCGAGCTCGTCCAGAGCCTCGAAGAGGGCCAGGTCGTCGAGGGTGTCGTCAAGAACATCACCGACTACGGCGCCTTCGTGGACCTCGGCGGCATCGACGGCCTGCTGCACGTCACGGACATCGCCTGGCGCCGCATCAACCATCCGACCGAGGTGCTCACCATCGGCCAGACGGTCAAGGTGCAGATCATCCGCGTCAACCAGGACACGCATCGCATCTCGCTCGGCATGAAGCAGCTCGAGGCGGATCCGTGGTCTGGCATCGAGGCCAAGTATCCGGTGAACACGCGCTTCAGCGGCCGTGTGACCAACATCACCGACTACGGCGCCTTCGTCGAGCTGGAGCCGGGCATCGAAGGCCTGATCCACGTCTCCGAGATGAGCTGGACCAAGAAGAACGTCCATCCGGGCAAGATCGTCGCCACCTCCCAGGAGGTCGAGGTGATGGTGCTCGAGGTCGACTCGGTCAAGCGCCGCATCTCGCTCGGCCTCAAGCAGACCCTGCAGAACCCCTGGGACGTGTTTGCCGAGAAGTATCCGGCCGGCAGCGTCGTCGAGGGCGAGGTCAAGAACAAGACCGAGTTCGGTCTGTTCATCGGCCTCGACGGCGACGTGGACGGCATGGTCCACCTCTCCGATCTCGACTGGAACCGTCCGGGCGAGCAGGTGATCGAGGAGTTCAACAAGGGTGACGTCGTCAAGGCGGTCGTGCTCGACGTGGACACCGACAAGGAGCGTATCTCGCTCGGCATGAAGCAGCTGGCGGGTGACCCGCTCGAGAGCGCCGGCGACCTGCGTCGCAACGCGATCGTCACCTGTGAAGTGGTCGAGATCAAGGACGCCGGCATCGAGGTGAAGATCGTCGACACCGACATCACCGCCTTCATCCGCCGGGCCGATCTCGCCCGCGACCGGGCCGATCAGCGTCCCGAGCGTTTCGCCGTCGGCGAGAAGCTCGATGCGCGCATCACCCAGTTCGACAAGAAGTCCCGCAAGGTCGGCCTGTCGATCAAGGCGCTCGAGATCGCCGAAGAGAAGGAAGCCGTCGCGCAGTTCGGTTCGTCCGACAGCGGCGCCTCGCTCGGCGACATCCTCGGTGCGGCGCTGCGCGCCCGCCAGGACGACGACGCGGCCTGATCGGGCGGCCTGATCGGCCACGGCGATCCGGCGGCGGCCTTTTCATCGCCGCCGTTTGCAGTAAAAACAAAGCCGGCCGCATCGCGGCCGGCTTTTTCCGTCCTGGCACGCCCCGTGCCCACGGCGGCGCCGCCGGAGGCCCGACAGCAGATGACCGAGATGCAGGACGATCCGCCCCTCGGCCTCGTCAACCGGAACGCCGAGTGGATGCCGCCGAGCGGGGCGACGCTTGCCGCCTGGAAGGGCACGCGGATCAAGATGCCGTGGCTCGCCGCGGCGCTCGATGCCGGCCGGCTCGCACCCTTCTGGGAACGGGGGGACCGGCTCGACGGCTATGTCGGCTGGGGGCTGAAGCCGCCGGCACGCATCGCGCGCTACTGGGCGCTCGCCCGGCGCTTTCCCTACTGGATCGTCGAGGACGGGTTCCTGCGCTCGGTCGGCCTCGGAAAGAGCGGCGTGCCGCCGATCTCGATCGTCGTGGACGATCTCGGCATCCATTTCGACGCCCGGACGCCGTCGCGCTTCGAGCGGATCTGCGCGGACCACGACTTCCAGCCCATGCTGGAGCGGGCCCGCGACCTGCGCAGCGCCGTGGTGCGGTTTCGGCTGACCAAATACAATCACCTGCCGGACATTCCCCCGCGCCTGCCGCCGAAGAAGCGGCCGCGTGTGCTGCTGATCGACCAGGTGGACGGCGACTTTTCGGTGATCGGCGGCTGTGCCAACCGGGCGAGCTTCGCGGCGATGCTCGACACCGCCCTCAAGATCCGGCGCGCGCCGACGTGCTCGTCCGGGTGCATCCGGACGTGGTGGCCGGCTATGTCGACGGCTATCTCGACGCACTCGCCGCCGGCAAGCCCGGGGTGACGATCGTCGCCGACGAGGTGTCGCCGCATGCGATCCTCGACACGGTCGACGAGGTGTGGACGGTGTCCAGCCAGATGGGCTTCGACGCGATCCTGCGCGGCATTCCGGTGCGCTGCTTCGGCGTGCCCTTCTATGCCGGCTGGGGCCTGACCCGCGACATGCCGCAGACGAAGGCTGCGAGACGGGCGCTGAAGCGCCGGGCCGTGCGCCGGCTGACGATCGACGAACTGACCGCCGCCGCCCTGATCGTCTATCCGATCTATGCCGATCCGGCGACCGGACGGCGGCTGACGCCGGAGGCCGCGGTCGGCGCGCTGCTGGACGGCCGTCGCCGGCTGCTGGCGGGCGAAACGCCGTAGACGGTGCCCTCGGCCACCCGAAGGGCGTCCGCCATGCTGCGGCGCCGTGCGGGGTAAATTGTCTTAATCACTTTCCGCTATCTATCGAGGCTTGACGATGTCCTGGGCGCGGTGAGCGCGCCCGGGTCGCGACGTGGAGCCGCCCCTGTCAGGTGCCTTCGGCGCCGGTCGGTGGAACGGTGTCCGGCACGGGCGGAATCGGCGACGTGGACACAGCGAACCAGAAAGACAATCCGACGAAGGAGGGCGACCGCCGCGGCGCCATGCATCCGGGAAACAGGTTTCTCGGACGCGTCGTCGCCTGCAACGGCTCGCACGCGACGATCTCGGCGGTGATCACGGCCGGCGAAACGACGCTGTCGGAACTGTGGTCGGTCGGCCGCCTGATCTCGATTTCCACCGGACAAAGCCGCATCGCCGCCCTCGTCAACGCGATGAACACCCAGGCCAAGGCCTGGGCCGAAGAAACCGACAACGTGATGCTGGTGGATGTGGAGCTCGTCGGCGAGGTCGCCACGACGCCCGACGGGAAGGCCACCTTCCACACCGGCATCCGAAACTATCCCCATCTCGGCGCCGTTGCCCACCGGATGCGCGCGAGCGATCTGGCGCTGATCTACGCCAGCCATGGCGACAATGCGGTGGTCATCGGCCGCCTGTCCCAGGACGAGACCATGGACGCGGCGATCTCGGTGCCGATGCTGCTCGATCGGCATTTCGCCGTGCTCGGCACCACCGGCGTCGGCAAGTCGACGTCCGTGTCGCTGCTGATCAACAAGGCGATTGCCGCCGAGCCGTCGCTGCGCGTGCTGATCCTCGATCCGCACAACGAGTTCGCCGCGGCCTTCCCCGACACGTCGGTGGTGATCGACACCGACACCATGTCCCTGCCCTTCTGGCTGTTCAAGCTGGACGAGTTGCAGGAGGTGCTCTATCGCGGCCGTCCGGGCGTTCCCGAAGAAGTCGACTTCCTGCACGACCTCGTCGCCGAGGCCAAACGCATGTTCCGCAGCGGCCCGGACAACGGGCTCGCCCGGCGCGGCGGCGAGCGCTCGGCGATCTCGGTCGACACGCCGGTGCCCTATCGCATGGCCGACCTGATGGCGCTGATCGAGACCCGGCTCGGCAAGCTGGAGGGCAAGGACGACCGGCCGCACCTGCGCAACCTCAAGCTCCGGATCATGTCGGCGGCCGCCAATCCGCGCTTCCGCTTCATGTTCGCCAACAACGCCGTCGGCGACACCATGTCCGACGTGATCGGCAGCATCTTCCGCATCCCGTCCAACGGCCGGCCGATCACCGCCTTCCAGCTCTCCGGCATCCCGTCCGACGTGGTCAATGCCGTCGCGTCGGTGCTGTGCCGGCTCGCCTTCGAGATCGGGGTGGCCGCCGGCGGGGCGCTGCGCATCCTCGTCCTGTGCGAGGAGGCCCACCGCTACGTGCCGGCCGACCAGTCGCTCGGCTTCGTTCCGACCCGGCAGGCGATCGCGCGCATTGCGAAGGAAGGGCGGAAATACGGCGTCGGTCTCGGCGTGATCACCCAGCGTCCCGGCGAACTCGACGCGACGATCCTGTCGCAGTGCTCGTCGGTGTTCGCCATGCGCCTCACCAACGACAAGGACCAGGAAATCATCCGCTCGGCGATCTCCTCTTCGTCGTCCTCGACGATCGGCTTCCTGTCCTCGCTCGACAACGGCGAGGCGATCGCCTTCGGCGAGGCGATCGCGGTGCCGATGCGCATGCGCTTCGAGCGTCTGGCCAGCGACCGGCTGCCGCGCTCCAGCAGCCACGAGGTGCGGACGGGCGGCGGACCGATGCGGGCCGGCGACCTCTCGGGCATCATCCAGAAGATGCGCCACATCACGCCGGTCGACGACTTCGCGCTCGGCCGTCCGGGCGGACTTCCCGGCTTCGACGACGACCTGCCGGCCGAGCCTGCGCCCCTGCTCTACGGTTCGCGCGGTGATCCGAACTTCCGGGCGCCGCAGACCGCCCCGCGCTGGTCACCACCGGCTTCGGAACCACGTGCCGCGGACCTCAGACCGCTCGATCCCCGGCCGCTCGACTCGAGGCCGGTGGATCCGGCTCCCGAGCGGAAATCCGAGCGTGACGTCTCGTTGCGGCAGGCGCTGTTCGGCAAGCCGCCCCAGTCCGGTCGTTGATGCGGCGCTGATCTCGGGTCGCCGCCGCCATCTCACGCGGCGTCTTCGTCCTCGCCGGAGAAGCGCGGCAGGTCGATCTCGATCCGTGCGCCGCCCTGCGCGGCATTCCCGATGCGGATTGCGCCGCCATGCGCCTCCACCAGCGTCCGCACCACCGCCAGCCCGAGTCCCGCGCCGCCTGTCCTCCGGCTGCGGGAGGCCTCCAGCCGCACGAAGGCTCGAGGATCGCCTCGCGCCGGTCGGCCAGAATCCCCGGGCCGTCGTCCTCGACCACGAGCCGCAGGCGCGAGGCGCTGGCCGAGAGGGCGATGTCGGCGCGCCGGCCGTAGGCCAGGGCGTTGTCGACGAGATTGGCAAGGATGCGGCGCAGCGCCAGCCGGTCGCCGAGAAGCTGCGCCGTTGCCGCGCCAGGCGCAATGTCCACGGTCACCGCGCCGCCGAGGGCGCGGCGGTCGTCCACCTCGGCGGTGACCACCTCGGCAAGCTCGAACAGTTCGAGCGCCTCTCCGCCGGTTCCGGCCCGCCCGGCCAGCAGCGCGTCGTCGAGCAGGCGGATCATGTCGCGATGTCGGCGACGGCGCGCTCGCGCTCGGCGGGATCGGGGATTGCCTCCACCTTCAGCCGCAGCCGGGTGGCAAAGGTGCGCACGTCGTGGGAGATGCCGGCCAGCATCGCCATCCGCGCGGCCAGCAGCCCGGACAGCCGCCGTTGCAGCCGTTCGAAGGCCGCCACCAGCGAGCGGATCTCCGGCGCGCTGCGGCGCACGTCGGGCAGCACCGCATCGGCATCGCTGAGGTCGATCCGGTCCACGGCCTCGGCAAGGCGCAGGAGCGGGCGGATCTCCTTCAGCATCACCAGCACGGCCCCGACCGCGATCAGCGACCCGATGAGGCCGGTGGTGACGCCGAGTGGCAGGCCGAGCGGCGAAAAGGCGGCGGCACCCGTGGTTTCGATCAGCAGCGCCGAGCCGTCGGCGAGGCCGATCCGGAACTGGAGCGCCTCGCGGCGCGGATAGGTGAGCGCGGGATATCGCCGGATCAGGCCTCGGGTCGTCGCCACGAGACGGAACGGCCGGCCGGCGAGCGTCCGGGCATAGCTGTCCGAAAGGTCCGTCTCGGGCTCCCGTGCGTCCGCCGGCATGTCTGCGTCGAGAGCGCCGAGAATCCGGGGACGGAGCGCGGGTGTCGCGATCGCGTCAAGCGCAAGCGCCCGGTCGGAGGGCGCTAGTCCGTCCACCAGCCGGGCGATCGCGGCGATCCGCTCCGGTGCGGGGCGCAGGCTGGCGCCGGCGGGGTCGGCGCGCATGTAGAACAGCGCGGCGGTGACCGTCCAGGCGGCGATGAGCGTGACGACCGCCAGCAGGATCAGCCGCCGGACCAGCGTCAGCCGCGCCATCACGGCACCTGTCGCACGGAGGCGTTGAACACGGGCACGGTGAACAGGTAGCCGCCGTTGCGCACCGTGCTGATGAGGCCGGCGGAGGCCCCGGCGTCGGCCAGCTTGCGCCGCAGCCGCGAGACCAGCATGTCGACCGTGCGGTCGAAGGGATCGGCAGATCGCCCAGCCGTCCAGTCGAGGATCCGGTCGCGCGACAGCACCCGGCGCGGATGCTGGACGAAGCAGGCGAGAAGGTCGAATTCGGCCGTCGTCAGCGTCAGGGGCGCGCCATCCGCGGTGACCTGCCGGGCGTCGAGATCGACGACGAAGGCCTCGAAGGCCAGGCAGCGGTTGGCGGTCTCGGGCGGGCGGGCCGCGGCGCCCCGGCGCAGCAGCGCCCGGACCCGGGCGAGCAGTTCGCGCGGCCCGAACGGCTTGACCAGATAGTCGTCGGCGCCGAGTTCGAGCCCGATCACCCGGTCCACCTCCTCCGCCTTGGCTGACAGCATCAGGATCGGCAGCATGTCGCGGGCCCGCAGGCGGCGGCAGATCGAGAGCCCGTCCTCGCCGGGCAGCATCAGGTCGAGAATCACCAGATCCGGACGTTGCCGCGCGAGGATCTCGTCCATCGCCCCGGCGTCGCCCGCGCTCGCAAAGCCATAGCCCTCGCGGGCCAGAAGGTCGCCGACCAGCCGGCGGATGTCCGGATCGTCCTCGACGAGGAGAATGGTGGGGGAAGCCGTGGTCATGGGCCGTTTATCTCGCCATGATCTTGTCCCCGCAAGATGAGATCGCAACTTTTACCTCCGGTGACGGGGCGTGACGACGCGTTACAATCGGATGCCCGCCGTTCAAACCGGGCTGACAGCCCGCGGGCATCGTCTCTCCCGTCGGTCCGTGGCCATTCGATGTGCCGGACCGACGCAACGAACCCGGAGAGATCGACATGACCACAGCCTTCACCCGCAGCGCCGCCGCGCTGTCCGCCTGCACGGCGATGTTCGTCCTTGCCGTCGTCGGCGATGCCGCCGCCTGGACGCGCGAGACCACCGTGACCGGCACCCATGGCCGCGGCTATTCCGTTCAGGGCTCGGCCCAATGCGCCGGCGGCGTCTGCAGCCGCAGCGTCACGCGGACCGGGCCCTACGGTTACAGCGCGTCCCGCTCGGGCTCGGTGGCCTGTGCCGGCGGCGTCTGCAGCCGCAGCGTCACGCGCACCGGTCCCTACGGCCACGGTGTCGTCCGCTACGGCACCGTCACCCGTTACTGAGCCCCTGCCGGCCCCCTCCCCTGCCCGGCCCATGGGCGGCAGGTCCGCCCTCCCCTCTCCTCCCGATCTCGCAGGAAGGACATCGCGATGATCCGTCGCCCGATATATCCGTTCGCCCTCGCCGCAACCCTCGTCACCGGCCTGTCGATGCCGCTGGCTGCCGGCCCGGCGCAGGCGCAGGCGGCCGCCTCGAAACTCTCTCCCGAAGCGAAGGCCGAACTCAGGACGCTGGTACGCGCCTGCCGGACCGACATTCGCCGCTTCTGTTCCGGGGTGGAGCCCGGCGAGGGCCGGATGATGGCCTGCATGTCAGCGCAGGAGGCCGATCTGTCGGCCGGCTGCGCCACGGCGATCGCCGATGCAAGGGCCCGCCGCGAGAAGGCGGCCGGCGGCTGACGGTCGCGGCCCTGCCGGATGAACTCGGTCTTCGTTCATGCTACGACCGTCCGGCGCCCGCGCGGTGCCGGCGGGACAGGAGCAAGGCGATGGACGAGGCGGAGCGCCACAGGGCGAAGATGGAGAAGCGCAAGTCGGTGCAGGATGCCGAGGTCGCGTCGAAGACCATCCTCGAGAAGGGCCTGCTGATCGTCCACACCGGTCCGGGCAAGGGCAAGTCGACGGCCGCGCTCGGTCTCGTCCTGCGCGCGCTCGGCCAGGGATACCGGGTCGGCGTCGTGCAATTCGTGAAGGGCGCCTGGGACACCGGCGAACGCCGCATGCTGGAGGCGCTCGGCGCCGACCGGATCGAATGGCACTCCATGGGCGAGGGTTTCACCTGGGAGACGCAGGACCGCGCCCGCGATGTCGCCGCCGCCCGGCGCGCCTTCGACAAGGCCGAGGAGCTCATGGCCGATCCGACGATCCGCATGGTGCTGCTCGACGAACTCAACATCGCGCTGCGCTACGACTATCTGCCGCTGGACGAGGTGGTTGCCGTGCTCGCCGCCCGGCGGCCCGATCTCCATGTCGTCGTCACCGGCCGCAACGCCAGGCCGGAGCTGGTGGCCGCGGCCGATCTCGTCACGGAAATGACGCTGGTGAAGCATCATTTTGCCGCCGGCGTGCGGGCGCAGGCCGGAATCGAATTCTGACCGTTCGGGCTGGCGCGAGAGACCGGAACCGGTCACAGTTCAGCCGCGTTTCTAGGGGCGATTGCCAGACGTTCCATCGTTCCCCTTTTTGACGAGGCCAGATGACGACTCCCGCATCCCGGCGCCGCGCGCTGCTGATGGTGAACCGCAACGCCCGGCGCGGCGGCGATGCGATCGATCCCATTCTCGGGCGGCTGACGCGGGGTGGTCTCCGGCTGACGGTCGAGGACATGCCCGAGCCGGACCGTCTCGCCGAGCTGTTCCACAGCCACGCGGATGACGTCGACTGCGTGATCGTCGGCGGCGGCGACGGCACGATGAATGCGGTCACGCAGGAACTGGTGAAGACCGAACTGCCGCTCGGCATCCTGCCGATGGGCACCGCCAACGATCTGGCCCGCACCCTCGGCATCGGACCGACGCTGGAACAGGCCGCCGACGTGATCCTCGCCGGAGAGGCCCGGCGGATCGACCTCGGGGAGGTCAACGGCCACGTCTTTCTCAACCTCGCCAGTCTCGGCTACAGCGTCACGCTGACCAGGACGCTGACCAAGGAATCGAAGCGCCGCTGGGGCACCCTTGGCTATGCGATCGCGGCGCTGAAGATCCTGTCGCAGGCCCGGCCGTTCACTGTCTACTTCGAGGTGGACGGCGTCACCCGCAAGGCGCGCACCCTGCAGGTCGGCGTCGGCAACGGCAAGTTCTACGGCGGCGGCATGATCGTCGAGGAGAACGCCACCCTCGAGGACGAGAAGCTCGACGTCTACAGCCTCGAGTTCGAGCAGTGGTGGCAGCTGGCCGGCATCGTGCCGGCCATGCGCCGCGGCGTCCAGGGCAAGCATCCCCAGGTGCGCAGCTTCTCGGCCAAGGAAGTGACGATCCGCACCCGCCGCCCGCACCACGTCAACGCCGACGGCGAGATCGTGACCCGCACGCCGGCGACCTTCCGGGTGCTGCCGAAGGCGATCACGGTCTACGCACCGCCGGACGTGCCGCAGACCTGACCGCCGGCCAGCGATCAGAGATCGGCGAGGCCGAGATGGTCGGCGGCGCTGCGCGCACCGGCCGCCAGCAGCAGCCGGTTGCCGGATGGATCACGCAGGAGCGCGATGTCACTCGTCGGCCGCTCCACGGCGAGGCCGGCGCTCTCAAGCTCTCCGACATAGGCCGCAAGGCTCGCCGCGTCCGGCAGCTCGATCACCGCATGGCGCAGGCCGAGCGCGGCCGGATCACGCGGGGCGCCGTTGCGGGCGGCCCAGGTGTTGAGGCCGAGATGGTGGTGATAGCCGCCGGCCGAGACGAACAGCGCGCCGCGCATCGTCGCCATCGCGTCGAAGCCGAGACGGCCGACATAGAAGCCTTCGGTGGGGCCGAGATCGTTGACGTTGAGGTGGATGTGGCCCATCCGCGTCCGGGACGGCGCGCCGGTCCACGGCGTGCCGTCGGCGCGGGCAAGCGCCAGCAGCCCGTCGAAGTCGAGCGGGGCGTTGTCCATCTCGATCCGGCCGTCGCGCCTTGGCCATTCGTTCCGCGGACGGTCGCGGTAGATCTCGATGCCGTTGCCTTCCGGATCGGCGAGATAGATCGCCTCGCTGACGAGATGGTCGGCGGCGCCCTGCACCGTCCGGCGGCTTGCCGCCATGGACTGGGTCCAGCGTCCGAGGTCGAGGCGGGACGGCAGCAGGATCGCGAGGTGGAACAGGCCGGCGGCGCGTGGCGCTGGCGCTGCGGCATCCGGCGTCGCCACCAGGGTCACCAGCGGCACGCCGCCGTCGGCGCCGAGCACGGCGGCCGTGTCCGATCGGGCCTGGACCGCGAGACCGAGCACGGTTTCGTAGAAACGGGTGACGGCGTCGAGGTCGCGGACGTGAGCGTCACCGCCCCGGTTGTCGCCTGCGGCGACAGGGAGGCTCGGTTCAAGGCGGCAGCATGGTCGGAAGCGGCGGACATCGCAGAACCTCGGCAAGGACGGCGGGGCGCCCGTTGCGACCCGCAGGCCGGCATCTGGTCCGGCGTTCCATGCGGAAGATACGCGTCTCGGATGCCGGCGACGAGATCACGGCCGGCGAACGCATCGTTCACAAAAACGCGTCAATCGCATCCGAATACGCTCCGATGTCCATCCTGGAGGCGCCGATACCCGGTCATGCCTCTCCACCGGCCGGCGGCGCATAGGCGGCGCCATCCACGAAGGAGGGCCGGCCGGCCAGCGACAGCTCGCTGGTGATCGGCGCGGTGCGCGAGATGACCTTGCCGCGGCGCACGACGACGACCCGGGTCGCCCGAAGGCGGATCGCCTCGATCGGGTCACGGGCCTGGAGGATGACGAAGTCGGCGTTGCAGCCGGCCTCGAGGCCATAGCCGGTCAGACCCATCGCCCTGGCCGAGTTGACCGTGACGGCGTCGAACGCGGCGCGCATGCCGGCCAGCGACGTCATCTGGCCGACGTGGATCGCCATGTGCGCGACATCGAGCATGTCGGCGCCGCCGAGCGGATACCACGGGTCCATGCAGCAGTCCTGCCCGAGCGCGACATTGACCCCGGCCGCCATCAGTTCGGGCACGCGGGTCATGCCGCGGCGCTTGGGATAGCTGTCGTGACGGCCCTGCAGGGTGATGTTGATCAGCGGGTTCGGGATGGCGTGCAGCTCCGCCTCCGCGATCAGCGGGATGAGCTTGGAGACATAGTAGTTGTCCATCGAATGCATCGAGGTGAGATGCGAGCCGGAGACGCGGCCCTGCAGCCCGTGGCGGACGGTCTCGGCCGCCAGCGTCTCCACATGGCGCGACATCGGATCGTCGGTCTCGTCGCAATGCATGTCGACCGGCAGGCCACGGTCGGCGGCGAGGCGGCAGAGCGCCTTCACCGAGGCGGCGCCGTCCTCCATGGTCCGCTCGAAATGCGGGATGCCGCCGACCACGTCGACGCCCATGAACAGCGCCCGTTCGAGATTGGCGGCAGCCGTCTTCGCGCGGAAATAGCCGTCCTGCGGGAAGGCGACGAGCTGGAGGTCGATATAGTCCTTTACCTGCTCGCGCACATGCAGCAGGGCCTCGACGGCGAGCAGGCGATCGTCGCAGACGTCGACATGGGTGCGGATCGCGAGCAGGCCCTTGGAGACGGCGAGGTCGCAGTAGCGCAGGGCGCGTTCGACCACGGCGTCCTGGGTGAGCAGCGGCTTCAGTTCGCCCCAGAGGGCGATGCCTTCGAGCAGCGTGCCGGACCGGTTGAGCCGCGGCAGGCCGAGCGACAGGGTCGCGTCCATGTGGAAATGCGGATCGACGAAGGGCGGCGTGACCAGTTCGCCGGTGGCGTCGATCTCGAGCGCCCCCTCGGCGGCGATGGCGGGGGCGACCTCCACGATGCGGCCGCCGGCGACCGCGATGTCGACGTCGGTCCGGCCGTCGGACAGGTTGGCGTGGCGGACGACGAGATCGAACATGGGCGCTCCGGGACAGGGGCCGTCGGGGGGAACCGACAGGAAGGCGCCATATTCCCCATCCGGGTGCCCGGGATCAACCCGCGCCGTGGTTCGCGCATCGCCGCGGACGGGCCGGGGCCCGGCCGATCCGGCGCGCCCTGTCACCGGCGACGCGTCACGTGCGACGGCCGAAGCCCCGCGTGCCGGCCATGTCGTCCAGGGGAAGCCGGATGTCGCGCGCCCGCCGACCGGTACGCTGGGCGAAGAATTCGAGCAGATGCCCCGTCGCCTCGGCCGAGGCGGGGCGGGCGTAGCGGTAGCCCTGGCCGAGGCGGCAGCCGAGATCGAGGAGACGCGCGCTCTGTTCGTCGGTTTCCACGCCCTCGGCGACAACGCGCATGTGCAGCTTCGTGGCGAGATCGATGACGAGTTCGACGATGGCAAGGCTCGAGGGATCGGTCAGCATGTCGGTCACGAACGACTTGTCGAGCTTGATGATGTCGACCGGAAAGCTGCGCAGGTGGGTCAGCGAGGCAAATCCGGTGCCGAAATCGTCGAGGGCGATGCGCACGCCCCGGCGGCGCAGGGCCTCGATGGTCGCCACCACCTTGTGCTCGCCCTCGTCCATCAGGACGTTCTCGGTCACCTCGAGGATGATGTGGTCGAGCGGCGTGCCGGCCTCGCCGAAGGCGTCGACGATCCGGTTCTCCAGATCGCCGCGCAGGAAGTCGGGGGCGCCGACATTGAGCCCCACGTGCTGGAACGGAATGCCGGCGTCGAGCCAGCCGCGCACGTCGCGGGCCACCGAGGAGAGGATCTGGCCGGTCAGCCGGCAGGCGACCTGCGGATCGCCCATCGCGGCCTGGAACTCGCCGGCCGCGACGATCCAGCCGTCGGGGCGGCGCATGCGGGCAAGCGCTTCGAGTCCGACGATCTCGGCGGTGTCCAGACGCACGAGCGGCTGGTACCAGGCAAGGACGCGCCCTTCGCTCAGGGCATTGCCGACTTCGCGGATCGTGTTGATCCGCCGGGTCATCGTGCTGCGGAGGTTCTCGCGGAAATGGACGTAGCCGCCGCGCAGGGTCTCCTTGGCGTGATAGAGCGCGAAATCGGCGTTCTGGCAGAGCGTTTCGCTGTCCCGTCCGTCCGGGCCGGCCAGCGCGCCGCCGACGGTGAGCCGGGGCACGAGGCTGTGGCCGTCCGCATCCACCTGACGGCCGGCCGCGGCGACGAGCCGGACGGCGATGCGCTGCATCTCCTCCGCCGAGGCGACATCGTCGAGAATCACCGCGAATTCATCGCCGCCGATCCGGCAGGCGACGCCGACCGCGGCGGCCGCGGCGGCGAGGCGCGCCGACACGACGGTGAGCAGGATGTCGCCCGTGCCGTGGCCAAGCGTGTCGTTGATCTGCTTGAAGTGGTCGAGGTCGAGCAGCAGCAAGCCGGTGCGCCGCTCGGGCTCGGCGAGCCGGGCGGCGATCTCGCGCGAGAAGCAGGAGCGGTTCGGCAGACCGGTCAGAAGGTCGGTGTCCGCCGCGTGGCGCAGCTGTTCCTCGACGCTGTGGCGGGTCGAGATGTCCTGGATGATGCCGAACAGCCGTCGCGGCTGGCCGTCGACCACCTCGATCTCGCTGATGATGTGCACCCATTTTTCCTGGCCGTCCGGCGTGATGACCCGGAAGATGTCATCGATGCCGGTGCAGGCCTCGAGCGCGCCGCCGAGCCGCTTCTCGACGCGGGCGCGCTCTTCGGGCGCGTAGCAGGCGAGGATGTTGTGCCGGTCCATCGCCGTGCCGACAGGCAGCCCGACGATGCGGTAGACCTCGTCCGACCAGAGGATCCTGCCGGTCGTGAGATCCATCTCGAAGCCGCCGACCTTGGCCTGTCGCTCGGTCTGCTCGAAACGGCGCTGCTTCAGCTTGAGGTCGCGGCGCTGCTCCTCGACGAGCTCCAGCGTCGCCGTCAGCCGGTAGCTCTCGCGTGAGCGCCGCAGCAGATTGACGGTGACGAGGGCAAGCTGCTGCAGGGCGGCGATCTGCGCCTCGGTGACCTCGCGCACTTCCCGGTCGAGGATGCACAGCGCGCCGTAGGCAACGCCCGGGCTCTCCAGCAGCGGCACACCGACATAGGTCCGCATGCCGGTAAACTTCGCAATGGCCGGGCCGCCGAATTCCGGATGCGCCATCGTGTCCGCGATCACGAGTGGCTCGTCGCGCATGATGGTGTGGGCGCAGAGCGCGCTGTCACGCGGCGTGCTGTCGAGGTCGAGGCCGCAGCGCGCCTTGAACCACTGGCGATCGCGGTCGACGATCGAGATCGCGGCGGCCGTGGCGCCTGTCAGGGACCTGGCGAGTTCGACGATGGCGTCGAACTCTGCGCTGCCGATCCTGGAGAGACCGAGCAGATCGAGCGCTTCAAGTCGTTCGGTTTCTTTTTCGGGGACTGGATGCATCGCACCGGTTCTGTTCTGGTTGGCGTCCAGTAAGCCCGCGGCAGATGAATGCATGGTTAAGCGGGCGCGAGTGGCCGGCCATCGTGCAACCGTGCCGCGCCTCGCGACGTTCCTGTTCAGTTCTTGTGCAGAGTCGGGCTGCATGGCATGATTCCGGCACTTGGACCGTAGCGTCGGCTGGTGCCAGGCAAGGTTTGCCGGTGCGCCGGGCGGGCGATGTCAGGAACGATACGGATGCCGATCCGCCGCGAACATCGCCGGCTCTACCCTTTCGACTGGAAACAGCTGTCGGCCACGGTGCGGTTCGGGCGCGCGGGCGGGCGCTGCGAATGCTGCCGGCGGCCCCATGGACGCACGGTGCGTCATCTCGGCGACGGCCGCTGGTGGGACGAGGACAACGGCACCTGGCGCAACGGGCGTGGCCGGGCGCTGCGCAGCCTTTGCCCGCCGGGGGCCAGCCCCGAAACCGGGCTTGCCGGACAGGCCGTCGGACGGGCGTCCGCACCAGCCGTGCGAGAGACGCGGGTGGCGCTCGCCACCGCCCATCTCGATCACGATCCGACCAACAACCGGGCGGCCAACCTTCGCGCCTTCTGCCAGCGCTGCCACATGCTGCACGACCGCGACGAGCATCGCCGGCGGCGGCAGGAGACGCTGCGCCGCCGGAAGGCTCTCGGCGATCTCTTCCTAGGCCCTTACCCGATCGCGCACGAGGCCTCGGGCCGGCCGCGGCCGCGCCGCGCGCCGGTCACCAGCCGCGGGCGTCGGACGCGCGATGAAGCCGGTCCAGCGGAAAGCGCGCGAGATCCCGGGCCAGCGTGATGAAGCCGTCGACCTGGTGGCGGCAGGTGGCGGCGCCCTTTTCGGTGCTCGCCCGGCTCGCGTCGCCAACCGCGCCCGCCGGGTTGAGGTCATGGGCGATCCATGCGAGCGCATGGGGCGGCGTCGGCTGGAGGAAGGCATAGTCGTCGGCCATGGCCTCCGCCGCGGAGACGAAGTCGCGCGCCTGCTCCATCCGCACCAGATCCGGCCGGAAATGCAGCATCAGCGAGGTCTCCATGTCGCCGCCGTGGATGCCGTAGCGCAGTTCGCGCGGCCCGTAGAGGCCGTCCGGGGCGCCGAAGCGGGTCCACTGGGTGGCCACCACGGCCATGCCGAAGCGGACGCGGATCTCGCGGGCGACGATTCCCATCACGTCAACATTGCCGCCGTGGGAATTGACGATGATCATCTTGCGCAGGCCTGTTGCGTGGACCTTCTCGCCGATCGCCGTCCAGGCGCGGATCAGCAGGTCGGCGTCGAACGACAGGGTGCCCGGGCCGAACACATGCTCGTTGGCCTTGCCGATCTCCTGCAGCGGCAGGACCAGAAGGTCGAGGTCGTCCGGGCGCCGGCGCTGCAGTTCGTCCAGCATGCCACGGGCGATGGCGACGTCGGTGGCGACCGGCAGGTGCGGTCCGTGCTGCTCGGTGGAGGCGATCGGCAGCACCGCGATGGTCGTCGCCGGATCGAGCGTCGCGAAATCCGTGGTGACGAGTTCGTTCCAGTGGAAGGGACGGGACATGGCGGCTGTTCCTCGGTCGGCGGGCCGGACCAGAGGAAACGATCGGGCAGGCGCGGAAAAGCATCAATTTACGCGCGCGACGCTGCCTTTGCGGACGCGGCCTCGCTGTCGTCCTCCGCCTCGGCGGCGCGCAGCCGCGCGTCGATCTCGCGGCGATGGTCCTGCATCCTGAGGAACACGGCGTAGTCGCGGTCGAGCTGCCGTGCGGCGACCGGGTCCGGGCGGCGCTCGCGACCCGGACGGGCCATGGCGGTCGCGGCGCGGGCAAGATCCGGATGGAGGCCGGCGGCAGTCGCGGCGGCCATCGCCGTGCCGGCAAGCACCCCGTCGCCCTCGGCAATGACCAGCGGGCGCCCGGTCGCGTCGGCGTAGAGCTCGCGCAGCAGCGGGCTTCGGGCATGGCCGCCGGCCAGATGCAGCCGGTCGGCGCGAACACCTCTGGCCTCCAGCACGTCGAGGATCTGCCGGACGCCGAGGGCGATGGCGACGGCGGTGCGATAGTAGAGCCGGCAGAGATCGTCGAAGGAGGCATCCATCGTCAGCCCGCTGACAACGCCGAGCGCGTCCGGATCGGCATGGGGGAAGCGGTTGCCGTGGAAATCGGGCAGCACATGCAGGCGGCGGGCGAAGGCCGCACCTTCGCGCGCGCGCAACTCGTCGATGCGGGTGCCGATCCGGCGGTGCATCATCCGGTCCGGCTCGCCGCCTGCACTGTGCAGCCGGATGACGTGGTCGAGCAGGGCGCCGGTGGCCGATTGTCCGGCTTCGCCGAGCCAGTGTCCCGGCAGGGCCGCGCCGAGATAGGGGCCCCAGACGCCGGGTCCGCCGCGCGGGACGGGAGACAGGAAGGCGATGCAGCTCGACGTGCCGGCGACGAGGGCGAACTGGTGCGCGATCCCGGGATCGTCCACATGGCCGCCGAGCAGGCCGAGCGTGCCGGCGTGGGCATCGATCATCCCGGTGCCGACCCGGCAGGCGCGGGTCAGGCCGAGATCGCGCGCCGCACGCGGCGTCAGCGGGCCGAGATCGTTGCCGACGACGGTCGCCCGCGCCGGCAGGCCGGCCTTCTCGATCAGGTCGGCAAGGCCGACGGCGGCGAGATAGTCGTGGCACCAGCCGGCGGGTTCATGGGCAAGATAGGTCCATTTTGCGGCGAGCGTGCCCTGGCTGCGGGCCGGCGAGGCGCTGGCGCGGAAGGTCAGGTAGTCGGTGAGGTCGAAGACGTAGCCGAGCCGTTCCCAGGTCCGGGGCATGTGCCGCTTCAGCCAGGCGAGTTTCGGCGTCGCCATTTCCGGTGACATCACGCCGCCGACATGATCGAGCACGCGGTGGCCGGTGGCGGTGCACTGCGCGGCCTCGGCGCCGGCGCGGTGGTCGAACCAGGCGATGGTGTCGCGGTTGGCCAGACCCGAGGCCGACACGCTGAGTGGCGCGCCGGTCCGGTCGAGGGCGACCAGCGAACAGGTCGCGTCGAAGCTGATGCCGGCAACATCCCCGGGCGATGCCCCCGCCAATCGCAGGGCGGCGCGCACGGCGGCCGAGACCGCCGCCCAGATTTCCTCCGAATCGTGTTCGCCCTCCCCTGCCGGGCCGAGGAACACCGAGATCGGATGCTCGGCGCGGCCAAGAAGGTCGCCCGCGGCCGTGAAGATGCCGGCGCGGGCGCTGCGGGTTCCGACGTCGACCGCGCAGACGAGGCCGGGCTTCATGGAGCGGTTGCTCCGCGCGGTGTCTCAAGCAGGTCCGGCAGCTCCGCCATCCGGTCGAAGACCGCATCGGGCTCCAGCCGCGCCGCGGCCTGCGCCAGGCCTGCCGCCTCGGCGTGGGCGCCGCCGGTGAAGGCGAAGACCTGCATGCCGGCGCTGCGGGCGGCGAGAATGCCGGCAAGGCTGTCCTCGATGACGACGCAGCGGGCGGGATCGGCGCCCATGGCCCGTGCGGCATGCAGGAACAGGTCGGGCGCCGGCTTGCCGTTCGCCACCATCGAGGCGCTGAAGATATGCGGCTCGAACAGGGAAATGAGGCCGGTCACCTCGAGCGACAGCCGGATCCGCTCCGGCTGGCTGGACGAGGCGACGCAGACCGGGCCGGGCAGTGCGGCAACGGCCTCGGCGATGCCGGCGATCGGCCGGAGTTCGGCGCGAAAGCGCGCGTAGAGATCGTGACGCAGATGATCGAGGTCGGCGTCGCGCACCTCGATGCCGGGATCCTCGCGCAGCAGCGCGCAGACGCTCGCCATGCTCCGGCCGAGGAAGCGCTCGTAGGCTTCGGCGGCGCCGACCTGGTGGCCCCTGCGGGCGATCAGGTCGAGCAGCACCGCGATCGAGATCGGCTCGCTGTCGACGAGCACGCCGTCGCAGTCGAAGATCACGAGATCGGGTCGCATGCGGCAAGTCCTCCGGATCGCCGGCGCCCGCACCGAAGCCGTCAGAGACGGCCTCCGATATAGGCCTCCAGCGTTGCCTTGGTACCACGGGAATGGAGACTTTCCAGCGCCGTCGCAAAGCTGCGGGCGAACACCGGATCGTCGCCGAGCGTGCCGAAGATGTCGGTGAGCGCGAGGAAGGCCCGGAAATCGCTGCGGGCGGCGAGGGCAGCCTGCTTCAGGCGGGCGGCGCTCTCGTCGTTCGGCGCGATGATCCGGCCGCTGTCGGAGGTGCCCTCGCAGTAGCGGCACCAGAGCGCCGACACCAGCGTCAGGCCGGTGACCGGGGCGCCCGCCTTCAGCCGGTCGCGCGTGGACGGGAGAATGAATTTCGGCTGGCGGTTGGAGCCGTCGAGGCAGAGGCGGGCGATGGTGTCGCCGATCTTCGGGTTGGAGAATCGGCGCTCGATCAGCTCGAAATAGTCGGCAAGCACCACACCCGGCACGGGCGGGATCACCGGAATGATCTCCTCGGTCTCGAGCTTGCGCAGGAAGGCCCGGATCAGCGGATCCTCCATCGCCTCGTGGACGAAGTGGATGTCCATCAGGGCCGCCGGATAGGCGATGGTGGCGTGGCCGCCGTTGAGGATGCGGATCTTCATGTGCTCGAAGGGCGCGACATCCTCCACGAAGGTGACGCCGACCTTTTCGAACGCGGGCCGGCCGAGCGGGAAGTGATCCTCGAGCACCCACTGCTTGAAGTCCTCGCAGAACACCGGCCAGGTGTCCTCGATGCCGAAGTCGCGGAGCAGGATCTCGCGCTCGCGGTCGGTGGTGGCCGGCGTGATGCGGTCGACCATGCCGTTCGGGAAGGCGACGTTCGCGCGGACATGAGCGGCCAGCGCCGGGTCGATGAGGTCGGCAAGACCGGCGACCGCGTTGCAGGTCACCTCGCCGTTGCCGGGGATGTTGTCGCAGGACATGACGGTGAAGGGCGGGATGCCCCGGTCACGGCGCGCCTTCAGCCCGGCGAGGATCAGGCCGAACACGGTCGCCGGCGCCTCTGGCGCGGCCGCATCGGCGGCGATCGCCGGATGGGCCGGGTTGAACACGCCGGTGGCCGGGTCGATGAAATAGCCGCCCTCGGTGATCGTCAGCGACACGATCCGGATCGCCGGATCGGCGAGGCGTTCGATCGTCGCCGCGGCATTGCCCGGCGGCAGGAAGTCGATCATCGGCCCGGTGATGCGCGCCGACGACCGGCCAGCCTCCTGCTCCACGACGGTGGTCAGATAGTCCTGCCCGGCGAGCCGCTCGCGCATGAGCGCGTCGGACGGCAGCACGCCGGCGCCGACGATCGCGAAGTCGCGGTCGAGGCCGAGGTTGAACAGGTCGTCGAGGTAGATCGCCTGGTGGGCGCGGTGGAAGTTGCCGATGCCGAAGTGGACGATGCCCGCCGACAGGTCGTCGCGGCTGTAGAACGGAGTGTCCACGCCGGCCGGAACCTCTCCGAGGCTCGCGAGGGAAAGTCTCAGTGCCATGTCGGTCGTCCTGTTGCTGGTCGCCCCGCGCTCAGATCGCGAGGCCGGCGGCATCGAAGCGGTGGATCCTGCCGGGTTCGGGCGTCATGTAGACCCGGTCGCCGTGGCGGACGGCGAACTCGCCGCTGGCCCGGGCGGTGACGAGGCCGATGCCGTCGGCCTGGACGTGGAGGAAGGTGTCGGAGCCGAGATGCTCGGCGACGGTGACCGTGCCGGACCAGTCGCCGCCCGTGGTCGAGAGGTTCATGTGCTCGGGCCGCACGCCGATCGCCGCGGCGCCGTATTTCTTCGCCTCGGCGCCCTCGGCGAAATTCATCTTCGGCGAGCCGATGAAGCCGGCGACGAAGCGGTTGCGGGGCTTGTGGTAGAGCTCCAGCGGCGAGCCCACCTGCTCGATGTTGCCGGCATTGAGCACCACGATCTTGTCGGCCATGGTCATGGCCTCGACCTGATCGTGGGTCACGTAGATCATCGTGGTCTTGAGCTGGTGGTGCAGCTCGGAAATCTCGAGGCGCATGTTGACGCGCAGCGCCGCGTCGAGGTTCGACAGCGGCTCGTCGAACAGGAAGGCGGTCGGCTGGCGCACGATCGCCCGGCCGATGGCGACGCGCTGGCGCTGGCCGCCGGACAGCTGGCGCGGCTTGCGGTCGAGATAGGAGGTGAGGTTGAGGATGCGGGCGGCGTCGGCCACCTTCTTCTCGATCACCGCCTTGTCCTCGCCCGCCATCTTGAGCGGGAAGGCGATGTTGCCGCGCACGCTCATGTGCGGATAGAGCGCGTAGGACTGGAACACCATCGACAGCCGGCGCTTGGCCGGCGGCAGCTCGGTGGCGTTGCGCCCGTCGATCTGGATCTCGCCGGAGGTGACATCCTCGAGGCCGGCGATGAGCCGCAGCAGCGTGGACTTGCCGCAGCCCGAGGGGCCGACGAAGACGACGAACTCGCCCTCGTCGATCTGAAGGCTCAGCTTCGGGATGATCGTGACCTCACCGAAACTCTTGTTGACGTCCCTGAGCGTGATCGAGCCCATGACTTCCTCCTGCCGGATGGCGTGTTCTTGACTTACTTGACGGCGCCGAAGGTGAGGCCGCGCACGAGTTGCTTCTGGCTGAACCAGCCGATGATCAGGATCGGGGCGATGGCGAGCGTCGAGGCCGCCGAGAGCTTCGCCCAGAACAGCCCCTCCGGACTGGAGTAGGAGGCGATGAAGGCCGTCAGCGGCGCGGCCTTGGCGGCCGTGAGGTTGAGGGTCCAGAAGGCCTCGTTCCACGCCATGATGATGTTGAGGAGCAGGGTCGAGGCGATGCCGGGGATCGCCATCGGCGTCAGCACGTAGACGATCTCCTTGGCGAGCGACGCGCCGTCCATGCGCGCGGCTTCCAGGATGTCTCCGGGAATCTCCTTGAAGTAGGTGTAGAGCATCCACACGATGATCGGCAGGTTGATCAGCGTCATCACGACGACGAGGCCGGTGCGGGTGTCGAGCAGGCCGAAGTCCCGGAACATCAGGTAGATCGGCAGCAGCACGCCCACCGGCGGCAGCATCTTGGTGGAGAGCATCCACATCAGCACGTCCTTGGTCCGCTTGGTCGGCGCAAAGGCCATCGACCAGGCGGCGGGGATCGCGATCAGCAGGCCGAGGAAGGTCGAGCCGAAGGCGATCACCACCGAATTCATCACGTGGCGACCGTAGTCGGACCGGGTCTGCACCTCGGTGTAGTTCTCCGTCGTCCAGTCGAAGAACAGGAAGGACGGCGGGGAGGCGATCGCCTCGCCCTCGGACTTGAAGCTGGTGATGAAGGTCCACAGGATCGGGAAGAAGATCAGGAAGCCGATCGTCCAGCCGACGAGGGTGAAGACGGTCTTCCGGCGGGTGGAAATGGCGCGTGCCATGGCTCAGCCTCCAGGTTCTTGCCGATGAGGCGGATGAGGAAGAAGGCGACGATGTTGGCCAGCACCACGGCGACGATGCCGCCCGCCGAGGCCCCGCCGACGTCGAACTGCAGCAGCGCCTGGGCGTAGACCAGATAGGTGATGTTGGTGCTGGCGTAGCCGGGGCCGCCGTTGGTGGTGACGAGGATCTCGGCGAACACCGACAGCAGGAAGATCGTCTCGATCAGGATCACCACGGTGATCGCCCGGGCCAGATGCGGCAGGACGATCCAGATGAACTTCGACACGAAACCCGCGCCGTCCATCTCGGCGGCTTCCTTCTGCTCCTCGTCGAGGGACTGGAGCGCGGTCAGCAGGATCAGGGTCGCGAAGGGCAGCCACTGCCAGGCGACGATGGCGATGATCGAAGCGAGCGGGGCCTGGGCGAGAAAGTCGTAGGGCTGGAGCCCGAGGCTCTTGGCGATCCAGGCGAACAGGCCGTTCACCGGGTGCATCAGCATGTTCTTCCACACCAGCGCCGAGACGGTCGGCATGACGAAGAAGGGCGCAATCACCAGCAGCCGGACGATGCCCTGCCCGAAGAAGGGCTGGTCGAGCAGCAGGGCGAGCGCGACACCGCCGACGATGGTGATGACGATCACCCCGCCGACCAGAAGCAGCGTGTTGGTGAGCGCGCTCAAGAAGGCCGGGTCGGTCAGGAAATAGCTGTAGTTCTGGAAGCCGATATACTCTTCCATTCCCGGCATCAGCAGATTGTAGCGCAGGACGGAGAAGTAGAGCGTCATCGAGAGCGGAACGATCATCCAGCAGAGCAGGAGGATGATCGCAGGGGCGGACATGAGCCGCGCCGCCGCGCGCGTGTGTAGCGTTGCCATCGGCCCCTCCCTCGGGGGTTCGGTTCTTCGCCGGCCTGGATCCGGCCGGCGCCCTGCCGGTTGCGTCGTTGCGTTTCTTGAAGGGCAACCTCGCGTCCGGCGCGGGTCCCGGCGAAAAGCCAAGGGCGCGGGAGGCGGGGGTGACGGAGAGCCGGGCCGAGATGGCGCAAGGGCTCGTCTGGCGCAGATCCCGCGGCGGATGCTCTCCCCGCGGGATCCGGTGTCGGACCGACGTGTCTTTCGGGCGGCCGACTTACTTGACGTAGCCGGCCTTGGTCATTTCACGCAGCGTCAGGGCCTGCGCGCTCTGGAGCGCCTGGTCGACCGACATGGTCCCGGCGAGCGCCGCCGAGAACTGCTGGCCGACGGCGGTGCCGATGCCCTGGAACTCGGGGATCGCCACGAACTGCACGCCGGTGTAGGGCACCGGATCGACGGTCGGCTTGGTCGGGTCGGCCGCCTTGATCGATTCCAGCGTCATCTTCGCGAAGGGCGCCGCTTCCTGGTACTTCGGGTTGTCGTAGAGCGAGGCGCGGGTGCCCGGAGGCACGTTGGCCCAGCCTTCCTCGGCCGCGACGAGTTCCAGATAGTCCTTGGACGTCGCCCAGGCGATGAACTTCTCGGCCGCCTCGACCTTCTGCGAGCCGGCAGGGATGCCGAGCGACCAGGCCCAGAGCCAGTTGCCGCGCTTGCCTAGACCCGCGTCGGGGGCGAGCGCGAAGCCGACCTTGTCGGCGACCTGTGATTCCTTCGGGTTGGTCACGAAGGAGGCGGCGACCGTGGCGTCGATCCACATGCCGCACTTGCCGGTCTGGAACAGGGCCAGGTTCTCGTTGAAGCCGTTGGACGAGGCGCCGGGAGGGCCGGCTTCCGTCATCAGGTCGGTGTAGAAGGTGAGGGTCTTCTTCCAGGCCTCGCCGTCGAACTGCGGCTGCCACTGCTCGTCGAACCAGCGGGCGCCGAAGGAGTTGGCCATGGCCGTGAGGAAGGCCATGTTCTCGCCCCAGCCGGCCTTGCCGCGCAGGCAGATGCCGTAGACCTCGGCGTCCTTGTCGGTCATCTTCTTCGCCGCGTCGGCGATGAAGTCCCAGGTCGGGGCGTCGGGCATGGTCAGCCCGGCCTTCTCCATCAGGTCCTTGCGGTACATGACCATGGAGCTTTCGCCGTAGAAGGGCGCGGCGAACAGCTTGCCGTCGGCCGACAGGCCGTCGCGGATCGCCGGCAGCAGATCGTCGACGTCATAGTCGGCGCCGAACTCGAGCGGCATCAGCCAGCCCTGCTTGGCCCAGATCGGAACCTCGTAGGTGCCGATCGTCATGACGTCATACTGGCCGCCCTTGGTGGCGATGTCGGTCGTCACCTTCTGGCGGAGGACGTTCTCCTCCATCGTCACCCATTCGAGCTGGATGTCCGGATTGGCCTTGGTGAAGTCGCCGGTCAGTTTCTGCATGCGGATCATGTCGCCGTTGTTCACGGTCGCGATCGTCAGCGTTTCGGCGCCGGCGAGCGATGTGAGGGCCACGAGCGAGCACGCCCCGAGAAACAGGGTCCTGATGGTCATCTTGTCCTCTGACAAAGAATGAGCAAATGTCTTTGTTGCGGGCAAATACTCATTCGATGGGTGGACAAGTCAAGACGGATTCGTCGCGGCGGTGCACAACGATGCCGAGCACCGGGCTCTTCTCCGTGAGAAATCAGAAGTTTATCTTCGGCGGAAAAGATGCGGCCGGATTGCGGTCGAGTCACGGGGAAAGCCCCTGCCCCTGTCCCGCTTCGGATGAGAGGTGCCGTCGCTGCCGGGGCCGGGCCTGCGGACTCACCCTGCCGGACCCGGGTCACTCCGCGAGAAGGGCGGCGGCCGTGGTCTCGTCGGTGATCAGGCCGTTGATCAGGCGGCCCTTGAGGGCGGCGGCGATCGCCGGCCGCTTGCGCTCGCCCATGGCCAGCGCGATCACGTCGGACGTCGTGCGCGGCGGGATCGGCGCGCCGGCGTTGCGGTCGAGGATGTCGCCCTCGATCAGCCGGCCGTCGGCGTCGAACACCCAGCCGCAGATCTCGCCGGCAGCGCCCGCACGGGTGAGCTCATCGAGTTCCCCGGCGCTGATGAAGCCGTCGAGGAACAGCGGCGCGCGCGGGCCGAGCTCGCCGATGCCGACGAAGGTCACCCGCGCGTTGCGCGCCATCGCCAGCGTGTTGCGGATGGTGGGCTGGCCGTGGAGCATCTCCCGCTCGGCGGGGCTGGCGGCGAACACCGGCAGCAGCATCGGGAAGTGATGGGCGCGCACCGCGTCGGCCATCGAGAAGATGACGTTGTAGAAGGCGGCCGAGCCGTCCGGCGCGATGTTGCCGGTCAGCGACACGATCCGGTGCTGCGGGCATTCCATCGGCGGCAGCTGGTCGATGGCGGCCTTGAGGGTCCGCCCTGTGCCGAGCGCCATCACCACCGGCTCGCTGGCCCGCAGACGCCGCTCGATCTCGGCCCCGCCGGCCTCGGCGAGCCCGAGGGTGGTCGAGGTCGCCGCCGGGTCCGATGGCACGACCTCGCAGACGCCGAGGCCGAAGCGTTCCGCAAGGCGGCGGGACAGTTCGAGGCAGGCGGCGATCGGGTGATCGAGCCGGAACTTGATCAGCCGCTCGGTCATGGCGAGCGAGACGAGGCGCTGCGCCGACTGGCGCGAGATCCCCATCTTCGCGGCGATCTCGTCCTGGGTGTTGCCGCAGATGTAGTAGAGCCAGCCGGCGCGGGCGGCATCGTCGAGGCGGGTCCTGCCTTCGGGGCGGCTCATCGTCTGCGGCTCTCCGTTGCGGGTGCCGCGATCAGTCCCGCGCGGCGACCACGATGATCTCGACCAGGTAGTCCGGCGTGGCGAGCTTCGATTCGCCCGTGGCACGGGCCGGCGGATTGGCGAGATCGACCCAGCCGTCCCACACCCGGTTCATCGCGGCAAAGTCGGCCATGTCGGCAAGCCAGACGGTCGCCGACAGGATCTTCGACTTGTCGGTGCCGGCGGCGGCGAGCAGGCGGTCGATGTTGGCAAGCACCGTCGCGGTCTGGGCGGCGACGTCGTCCCCCGGGTTGCCGACCTGGCCGGCGAGCCAGACCAGGTTGCCGTAGGCGACGGCCTGGCTCATGCGGGCGCCGGGTTCGATGCGGGTGATGCTCATGATGTCCTCGAATGGGGCGGCGGCCGGAACGGCAGCGGATCGGCGCCATGAAAATCGCGCGCCGGCAGGGAAGTCAAGCGAGCGCCGGCGCCGGCGGCTCCTCGCGCATCCAGCCGAGGGCACGGAGTTCGCCGACAAGGGCGGCGAACTCCGTGAGCAGGTATTCGACGAACAGGCTGGTCGCGGCGTCGAGCGGGGCGCGGCTGCGGGCGAACAGCTTCAGCGGCTGGTCGCGCACGTGGTCGTCGGCGATCGGCAGGAAGACGAGGTCGCCGCGCCGGCAGTCCTCCAGCACGTCGAGCGGGTTCATGAAGGTCAGGCCCACGCCGGCCCGCACCAGCTTCTTCATCATCTCCATCGAGTTGGTCTCCACCAGCGGCTCCACCGCCATCGCCAGCGGGCTGAGCGCAAGGTTGATGGCGTTGCGCAGGCTGGTGCCGGGCTGGGCGAGCACCAGCGGCTCGCCGGCCGCATCCGCAAGGTTCACCACGCCCCGCCGCGCCAGCGGATGGTTGGCGGCGGCGACGAGGCCGAGCGGGATCGAGAAGCTGCCGAGGGTGCGGATGCCCGGCGTGGCCGGCAGGTTGAAGCCGAGGCCGAGGTCGACCTCGCCGGTCAGCACCGGATGCAGCGTGGTCGCCGGCCCGTCGGAGCGGAGCTGCACGCGGATGCGCGGGTTGCCCATCACGAAGCGGGCGACGATGTCCGACAGCGGCCCGGCGGCAAGGCCCACGGTGGTCACCATCGACACCCGCCCGGCCTGGGGCATGCGCAGTCCGCGGATCCGGCTTTCGAGCCGCTGGTAGTCCTTCAGCACCTCGCGGATATGCTCGATGTAGAGCTCGCCGGCGGCGGTGAGCCGCAGGCCGCGCGGCAGGCGCTCGAACAGCGGCGCGCCGATCTCCTCTTCCAGCGCAATGATCTGTCGGTTGACCGCCGACGAGGCGACGTTGAGGCGGCTTGCCGCCTTGCGGATCGAGCCGCAGCGGGCGATCTCGTCGATATACTGGAGCTTGCGCGAGTGCAGCATCGCCAGCCCGTCTCCTGCCTCTCAATCGCGAATGACAACGCCTGTGCCTCGTGCCTTCACCGCAGGCAGGGCGCGGATTTCAGCGCAAACCTATAGCGTGCTGCCTGAAAGGCATCAACACGTGCGAAATTTGATGCTTTTCGACGCGCAATGCGCCGGATCAATATGCGTCCGGGCGCGGCCGGACCGGCGGCGACCGGCGAAGGAACGAGGTTCACATGGCCAAGGTCTCGACAATCGCAGTGCTGCTTCCCGCCCTCGCCGCCGCAGCGGGGATGTTTCCGGCAACCTCCGCCCTGGCCCTCGACGAGGTGAGCTTCGGCACCAACTGGCTGGCCCAGGCCGAGCACGGCGGCTTCTACCAGGCGGTTGCCGACGGCACCTACGAGAAATACGGCCTCAAGGTCACGATCGTGCAGGGCGGCCCGCAGGCGGCCAACCAGGCGCTGCTGCTCGGCGGCAAGATCGATTTCTACATGCAGGGCAACCTGCTCGGCACCTTCTCGGCCGCCGAACAGGGCGTGCCGGTGGTCGAGGTCGCGGCGATCTTCCAGAAGGACCCGCAGGTTCTGATCGCCCATCCGGACGCCGGGATGGAAAAATTCGAGGATCTCGCCAAACTGCGACCCTGTTCATGGGCAAGGACGGCTACATCACCTATTTCCAGTGGATGAAGTCGGCCTTCACCGGCTTCAGGGACGAGCAGTACAAGCCCTACACCTTCAATCCGGGCCCGTTCCTTGCCGACAAGCAGTCGGCGCAGCAGGGCTACATCACCTCCGAGCCCTATGCGATCGAGACCGAGGGCAAGATCAAGCCGAAGCTGTTCCTGCTGGCCGACGCCGGCTTCGACACGCCCTCGACCCTGATCGAGACCCGCCAGGACTTCGCCGAGGCCAACAAGGACGTGGTGCAGCGCTTCGTGGATGCCTCGATCATCGGCTGGTACAATTACCTCTACGGCGACAACGCCGCTGCCAACGCCCTGATCAAGACCGACAACCCGGAGATGACCGACGGGCAGATCGCGTTCTCGATCAACACCATGAAGGAATGGGGCATCGTCGAATCCGGATCGACGGAAAAGGGCGGCATCGGCTGCTTCACCGCCGAGACGGTCAAGGCCTTCTACGACAAGATGACCGCCGCCGCTGTGGTCAAGGCCGACCTCGATCTCTCCAAGGTCTACGACACCTCCTTCGTCTGCAAGGGCGTCGGCATGGAGCTGAAGAAGTAACATCTGCGCAGGCTGAGGCGGTTGCGGCAGCCGCCTTTTGCGGCGAATGTCCCTTGTTGTCATGGTAGAAGTCGCTGTCGCGAAAGGCACCTCATGAACGCCACGGCGATCTCCGCTGCGCACGAGGCACCAGGCCGGCCGCTCGTCTCGCTGCGCGGCGTCACCAAGACCTTCTCGACCGGGACGACGGCGCTGGCCGGCGTCGATCTCGACATCGCGCCGGGCGAATTCATCAGCCTGCTCGGCCCGTCGGGCTGCGGCAAGTCCACCGTCCTGCGCATGCTCGCCGGGCTCGCCGATCCCTCCACCGGCACGATCGACTGGCCGCAGGCAAGGGTCGACGGCGCGGGGCGGCCGGACCTCGACATGAGCTTCGTCTTCCAGGAGGCGACGCTGATGCCCTGGGGGACCGTCGCCCGCAACGTCTGGCTGCCGCTGCGGCTGAAGGGCCTGTCGATGAAGGCGGCGCGGCCGCGGATCGACGAGGCGCTGGAGATGGTCGGCCTCGGCGGCTTTGCCGACGCCTATCCGCGCGAGTTGTCCGGCGGCATGAAGATGCGGGTCTCGATCGCCCGCGCGCTGGTGACCCGGCCGGTGGTGATGCTGATGGACGAGCCCTTCGCCGCCCTCGACGAGATCACCCGGCAGAAGCTCAACGACGACCTGCTGCGGCTGTGGGAGACTTTCGGCTGGACGGTGGTGTTCGTCACCCATTCGGTGTTCGAGGCGGTCTATCTCTCGCAGCGGGTGATGGTGATGGCGGCGCGGCCGGGCCGGATCATCGACGGGATCGATGTCGATCGCGCCGAAGAGACGCCGGAAAGCTGGCGCACCAGTGAGACCTACGTGCGCCTCTGCCAGCGCGCCTCCGCCTCGCTGGTGTCCGCCATCGCCGGGACCGACCATCTGTGAGCGGCGTCCGCTCGCCCTCTGCCGACGGCAAGGCGTCCCCGGCCGAGGCCCGCGGCATGGAGCGCCTGCTGCGGGTCGTGGTGCCGGTGCTGATGCTCGCCGGGCTCGTCGGCCTCTGGCAGTGGTATGTGACGGCCTTCGCCGTGCCGCACTACATCCTGCCGAGCCCGGTGCGGGTCGCCGGGGCGCTCGTCACCGACTGGCAGGTGCTGGGTCCGGCGCTGCTCGTGACCCTGAAGATCACCTTTTCCGCGCTGTTTCTGGCGCTGGTCGGCGGGCTGGCGCTGGCGATCCTGCTCGTCCAGTCGCGCTGGATCGAGATCGCGCTCGGTCCCTATCTGGTGATCCTGCAGGTGACGCCGATCGTCGCGATCGCGCCGCTGATCCTGATCTATGCCCCGACCACCCAGACGGCGCTGCTGATCTGCGCCTTCATCGTTGCCTTCTTCCCCGTGCTCTCCAACACGGTGCAGGGGCTGAAGTCGACCGACCACAACCTGATCGACCTCTATCGGCTCTATGGCGCCAGCCGGATGCAGACGCTGTGGCTGTTGCGGCTGCCGGCCGCCCTGCCCTATTTTCTCGCCGGGCTGAAGATCGCCGGCGGCCTGTCGCTGATCGCCGCCGTCGTCGCGGAATTTGCGGCGGGCTCGGCCGGGGCCGGCTCGGGCCTTGCCTTCCGCATCCTCGAATCGCAGTTCCGGCTCAACATCCCGCGGCTGTTCGCGGCCCTGCTGCTGCTGTCGGCGGCCGGGGTCGCGATCTATGCGGCGACCAGCCTTCTCGCCCATCTCCTCCTCCACAAATGGCACGAAAGCGCCATCCGCCGGGAAAAATGACCGTCATGACCCCTCACGCCCCCGGTCCCCTGTCCACCGCGCCGGCCTATGTGCTGGACGATGCCCGCCTGCCCGCCGTCACGCTGGCCGAGCCGCTGGATGCCCCGGCGACGGAAGGGCTGGTGCGGGCGTCGATCGTGGTTGCAGGCGGGCGGATCGCGGCGATCCTGCCCTACGGCACCGCGCCCGATCCGGCGCTGCCGGTCCACGACATGCGCGGCGGCCAGGTCTGGCCCTGCCTCGTCGACATGCACACCCACCTCGACAAGGGCCACATCTGGCCGCGCCAGCCGAACCCGACCGGGGATTTCGCCGGTGCGCTGTCGGTGGTGCGGCTCGACCGTATGGCGCACTGGAGCGCGGCGGACATCGAGGCGCGCATGGAGTTCGGCCTGCGCTGCGCCTATGCCCACGGCACCAGGCTCGTCCGCACCCACCTCGATTCCCTGCCGCCGCATCATGACCTGTCCTGGGATCTCTTTCGCGAGATGCGTGCTCGTTGGGCCGGCCGCATCGAGTTGCAGGCGGTCGCGCTGATGCCGGTGGAGGCAACGCGCGATCCGGCCTATTTCGAGGCACTGCTGGCGCAGGTCGTGCGCAGCGGCGGCCTGATCGGCGGCCATCCGGAAATGGGGCCGGAACTGGACTCCGATCTCGACCGCCTGTTCGGGGCGGCGATGGAGCACGGCCTCGACATCGATTTCCACATCGACGAGACCCGCGATCCGGGGGCGAAGACGCTGGCGGCGGTGGCCGACGCGGTGCTGCGACACGGCTTCGAGGGCAAGGTCGTCGCGGGTCACTGCTGCTCGCTTGCCCGGCAGGATGGCGACGAAGCGGCGCGGACCATCGACAAGGTCGCACGGGCCGGGGTCGGGATCGTCTCGCTGCCGATGTGCAACATGTATCTGCAGGATCGTTTCGCCGGCCTCACCCCGCGCTGGCGCGGCGTCACGCTGTTCCACGAACTGGCCGCCGGCGGCGCCGACGTCGCGGTCGCGTCCGACAACACCCGCGACCCCTTCTATGCCTATGGCGATCTCGACGCGGTGGAGGTGTTCCGCGAGGCGGTGCGCATCCTGCATCTCGATCATCCGCTGGACACCGCTGCACGGGTGGTGACGACGGCGCCCGCCGCCATGCTCGGTCGCCCGGACATCGGCCGCCTCAAGGTCGGCGATCCGGCCGATCTCATTCTGTTTTCCGCGCGCCACTGGAGCGAGCTCCTGTCGCGGCCGCAGGCCGACCGCATCGTCCTGCGCGATGGCCGGGCGATCGACCGCACGCTGCCGGACTACCGCGAGCTCGACGCGCTGCTGGGGGCAAGGGATGGCTGACGCCGCGCCCCGCGACCTCCCCTTTCCGTTCCGGACGGACAGGGCATCGCCGCCTTCGCCGTGCCCGCTCACGTCCCAAAGAGGATCCCATGCCCGACTATGACGCGATCAAGGCCGAGCTCGACGGCATTGCCATCGAGGACAATCCGAAGCTGGTGCGGCAGAAGAGCCGCGACTTCTTCTGGTATTCGCCGATCCTGAAGGACCAGCTCGACAACGTCACCGCCGATCTGGTGGTCTCGCCGGCCAGCGAAGAGGAGGTGATCCGCACGCTGAAGGTGGCCTTTGCCCACGGCGTCCCGGTGACGCCGCGCGGGTCGGGCACCGGAAACTACGGCCAGGCGATGCCATTGTCGGGCGGCATCGTGCTCAGCCTGGCGAAGATGAACGAGGTGCGCGAAATCCATCCCGGCCGCGTCGTGGCCGGCCCGGGCGCGATCATCGCCGAGATCGACCGGCAGGCCCGGGCGCATTCGGGGCAGGAACTGCGCTTCCACCCCTCCACCGCCAACACCGCGACGATTGCCGGCTTCGTTGCCGGCGGTTCGGGCGGCGTCGGCTCGATCAACTGGGGCGGCCTGCGCGACCTTGGCAACGTGTTGCGCCTGCGCGTCGTCACCATGGAGGCCGAGCCGCGGGTGCTCGACCTCTCGGCTTGGGATCTCCAGAAGGTGACCCACGCCTATGGCACCAACGGCATCATCACCGAGGTGGAGATGCCGCTGACGGCGGCCTACGACTGGGTCGACGTGCTGGTCGGCTTCGACGACTTCATGGACGCGGTGCGCTTTTCCGACGCGCTCGCCCACGAGAACGGCCTGCTGGTCAAGGAGATCGCGCCGATCGCCGCGCCGGTGCCCTACCAGTTCTTCTCGCGTCACAAGCAGTATGTGCGGCCCGACCAGTCGGTGGTGGTCACCATGGTCGCGCCGCAGGCGATCGGCGCCTTCCTCGCCTTCGCGGCCAAGGCGAAGGGCGAGATCCTGTTCCGGGCCGACACGGCCGAAAGCCTCAAGGGCCTGCCGCAGGCCTTCGAGCTGACCTGGAACCACACGACGTTGCGGGCGCTGAAGGTCGATCCGTCCATCACCTACCTGCAGGTGGCCTATCCCGGTCCCGACCATGTGCGGAAGGTCGAGCAGATGACCAAGCTCTTCGGCGACGAGGTGCCGGGCCATCTGGAGTTCATCCGCTTTTCCGGCCAGATCCAGTGTTCCGGCCTGCCGCTGGTGCGCTTCACCACCAAGGAGCGGCTGGAGGAGATCATCCGCATCCACGAGGACCATGGCTGCCCGGTGTTCAACCCGCACCGCTACACGCTGGAAGAGGGCGGCATGAAACGCACCGATGCGGTGCAACTCGCCTTCAAGCACGAGACCGATCCGAAGGGCCTGCTCAACCCCGGCAAGATGATCGCCTGGGAAAACCCCGACTTCGATTTTTCCTCCGGCAAGACCTTCCTCTTCCCCGGCCTTGCGACGCGGTGAACGGCTGATGCGCGTCCTGGTCGTCTATTGCCATCCGGTGGAAACGAGCTTCAACGCGGCGATCCACGCCGAGGTGGTGGCGGGCCTGACGGCCGCCGGCCACGAGGTCGACGACTGCGACCTCTATGCGGAAGGCTTTTCGCCGGTGCTGACCCGCGAGGAGCGGCTCGGCTATCACGACATCCCGTCGAACCGCGCCGGGGTGGAAAGCTGGTGCCGGCGGCTGGAGGCGGCCGAGGCGCTGGTGATCGTCTCGCCGGTGTGGAATTTCGGCTGGCCGGCGATGCTCAAGGGCTTCTTCGACCGCGTGTTCCTGCCCGGCGTGTCGTTCGAGATGGTCGACGGCCGGGTCAAGCCGCGCCTCAGGCATATCAGGAAGCTCGGCGCGGTGATGACCTATGGCGCCCACCGCACCCGCGCGTTTCTCGCCGGCGATCCGCCGCGCCGGATCGTGCGCCGCGTGCTGCGGGCCCAGATCGCCCCGCTTGCCCCGCTGGTGCATCTCGTCCACTACGACATGAACCGCTCCACCGACGTCACGCGCGGCAACTTCCTTGCAAGGGTGCGCGCCGAGATGGAGAAATTCTGACCGGCACCCTGCGCCCGCCTCTCTTCGACGGATCCTGCCGATGAAACGCCCGCTCAATCCCCCGTCCGTCCGTGCCCCCTTCGGCCACTACAGCCACGGGCTGCTGGTGACCGGCGTCACGGATCTGCTCGTCACCTCCGGCCAGCTCGGGATCGCGCCGGACGACACGGTGCCGGACGACGTGGAGGCGCAGGCGGTGCTGTGTTTCGAGGCGGTGGCCGCGATCCTGCGCGGGGGCGGGATGGACTTTTCCGACGTGATCCGGGTTGCCGGCTTCGTCACCGACCGCGCGCATTTCCCGGTCTATATGGCGGTGCGCGACCGCTACACCCGCCTGCCCCGCCCGGCCTCGACGCTGCTGATCGTCTCCGGCTTCACCCGGCCGGAGTTCAAGGTCGAGGTCGAGGTCACCGCGGCACGACGGGGATGATCGCGGCGAGAAAGCTTGCGCCGATCAGCCGGGCGCGCGCCTCGAAGATTGCCGCGGCCTCGGGCGCCAGCACCTCGCGTGCGGTCTCGCCGAACAGCGCCAGCCAGCGGGCAAAATGCCGCTCGTCGATCGGCAGCGGCAGATGGGCCGGCAGCGGCCGGCCGTCGTAGCCGCCACTGCGCAGCATCACCGCCGACCAGAAGGCGCGGATCTTCGCCTCGTGGGCGGGCCAGTCCTCGACCTTCGAGGCGAACACCGGGCCGAGCAGGTCGTCGGCGCGGGCCTTCGCGTAGAAGGCCGCGACCAGCCGGTCGATGCCCTCTGCCGTGATCGCCGGATGCACCGCGAAAGGCCCGCTCGCCGCCCTGCCCGTCGCCGCTGTTTCCGCTGCCATCAATCCGTCCCGTCCGCCATTGTCCTCGACAGGACATGGCGCAGGCGCCGCGCCCTGTCCATCGGGACGATTGCGGAGAGAGCGGATCAGCGCGCCGCGGGCCGCAAGAGATAGTGGCCGACGCCCCAGACATCGCCGCCCGCATGACCGAACAGGCCCTCGGTGGCGAGGAAGAACAGCCGCCAGCGCCGCTTCCAGAGATTCGCATCGGTGCCGTAGACCGAGGCCAGCACCGGGTCCACTTCCGCGGCGCGGGCGTCCATGTTCGCCAGCCAGTCACGGGCGGTGCGGGCGTAGTGCGTGCCGCTCCAGCGCCATTCGTCCTCGACGGTGAAGAGATCGGGGAAGCGGTGCGGCAGGTCGTGGCTCGGCATGATGCCGCCGGTGAAGAAATGGCGGGCGATCCAGTCCGCCTCGTCGCGGTGGTCGAAGCGGTAGGACCGGCTCTTGTGGGTGAACACGTGCAGGAACAGGCGGCCCTCCGGCGCCAGCCAGCCACGCACCCGGCCGAGCAGCTCGCGCCAGTTCGACATGTGCTCGAACATCTCCACCGACACGATCCGGTCGAAGTGGCCATCGGGCTGGAAGTCGTTCATGTCGGCGGTGACGATCCGCACGTTGCCGAGGCCGCGCTGGGCGGCTTCGCCCTCGATATGGCGGCGCTGCGAGGTGGAGTTCGAGACGGCGAGGATGGTCGCGCGCGGATATTTCTGGGCCATGTAGAGTGTCAGCGAGCCCCAGCCGCAGCCGAGTTCGAGGATGGTCTGGCCGTCGGCAAGGCCGGCGTGGGCGACGGTCTCGGCCAGCGCCGCCTCTTCGGCCGCCGCCAGCGTCTCGGTGCCGGCGGGGTAGAGGCAGCAGGAATATTTCCGCCGCGGGCCGAGCGTCAGCCCGAAGAAGTCGGAGGGCACCTCGTAATGCTGGGCATTGGCCGCGTCGGTGTGGGCGGCGACCGGAAAGTCGGTCATGCCGCGCAGGAAGGCCTCTTCCAGCTCCACGGACGTCTGGTCCAGGCGGCGGCGGGTGCGGCCGACGAGGAAGTCGATGCCGGCGCGGGTCAGGACGTCGGGGACGGGCGCACGCTCGGCAGCGTCGATCACGGTGGCGATCAGGCTCATCGGTTGGTCTCCTTGAGGGGATGGGTCACGGGGGCGGTGCGCGGCGGCCAGGGGAAGAAGGCACTGACCCGCGCCCGGTAGGCGTCGAAGGCGGCCCCGCGCGAGCGCGCCATATGCGCCTCCAGCGGCGGGATGCCGGAAATGTGAACGAGCAGGACATACATGAAGGCCGGCGCGGCGAAGGCGAGCCAGCCGATCGCATGATCGCCACCCGGCGCCAGCGCGATCAGCGGGAAGGCGAACCAGAACAGCCACTCGAAGAAGTAGTTCGGATGCCGCGACCAGCCCCAGAGGCCGGCATCGCAGACGGCACCCTTGCGGCCCTCCGCGCGCATGCGGCGGCGGAAGGCTTCCATCTGCCGGTCGGCGAGGGTCTCCCCGCCGATCGCGATCACCGCAATGACAAGGCCGAGGCCGTCGAGAAGGGTCGGAAACGGTGCGGGATTGGCGGCGGCCAGCAGCACGGCGGCGACCAGCAGCAGGCCGGCGGCGGCCTGGATCTGCAGGAACAGGAACAGCCGGCGCGGAAAATCGGCGCCCCATTCCTCTTTCAGGTCGGCGTAGCGCGGATCTTCCGCCGCCCCGTGCGAGCGCGACGCGATATGGCTGCCGAGCCGCAGCGACCAGAGGCCGACGACGGCGGCGACCAGAAGCGCCCGGCCCGGATGGTTGGCGTCGGCGGCAACGGCGAGCGCCACGCCGATGCCGGCAAGGCCGACGGCAAAGGACCAGATCGTGTCGATCCAGCCGGAATTGCCGGTGCGGCGCTGGATCACGAAGGCAAGGGCCATCGCAAGGCTGAGCACGACGGCGGCGGCAAGAAGCAGGGCTGTCACGGCAATTTCCTCCCGACGCCGGCGGTGCACCGGCAGCACGACGTGCCAAAACCGAATTGGCGTCACGGCCGTATTACGTGTCATTACGGCGATCGGTTTGGGGGAATGCCTCCGCGCGACGACCGAAGAACAAGAGAGCGGTCGCGGCAGCGATGCCGGGGCATCGGCAGGAGACACCCATGGACACCGGCATGACGCAAAGACCCCTGGATATTGCCGTCGTCGGCAGCGGCATTGCCGGGCTCTCGGCGGCCTGGCTGCTGTCCGGTCGGCACAAGGTCACGGTCTACGAGGCCGCCGGGCGCCTCGGCGGCCACAGCAACACGGTGGATGTGGAGCTTGGCGGCCGGAGCGTGCCGGTCGACACCGGTTTCATCGTCTTCAACGCGCCGGCCTATCCGAACCTCACCCGGTTGTTCGATCATCTCGGCGTGGAGACCGTGCCGACCGACATGTCCTTTGCGGTCTCGCTCGACGACGGCGCGCTGGAATATGCCGGAACCAACCTGATCGGCCTGTTCGCCCAGAAGCGCAATCTCGTCAGCCCCCGCTTCTGGTCGATGCTGCGCGACACGTTGCGCTTCTACCGCGAGGCGCCGCGCGCCCTCTCCGAGATGGACGGGATCTCGCTCGACAGCTGGCTCGACCGACGGGGATACGGCGAGGCCTTCCGCGAGGATCACCTCTATCCGATGGCGGCCGCGATCTGGTCGACCCCCGCCGCCGAAGTCGGCGCCTATCCGGCGGCAGCTTCGTGCGCTTCTGCTGCAATCACGGGCTGATGCAGGTCACCGGCCGGCCGATCTGGCGCACGGTCAAGGGCGGCAGCCGCCGCTATGTGGAGCGGCTGGTCGCCCCGTTTACCGACCGGGTGCGGCTGTCGACGCCGATCCGGCGGATCGTGCGCGCGCCGGACGGGGTAACCCTGCACGATGCCCACGGCGCCGCCCACCGCCACGACCAGGTGGTGATCGCCGCCCATGCCGACGACGCGCTGGCCATGCTCGCCGAGCCCACCGCCGACGAGCGCCGGGTGCTCGGCGCCTTCCGCTACTCGGTCAACGAGGCGGTGCTGCACCGCGACCCGGCGCTGATGCCGCAGCGGCGCACCGCCTGGTCGGCCTGGAACTATCTTGCCGACCGCCGGTCTGAAACCGACGGCCTTTCCGTGACGTACTGGATGAACAAGCTGCAGCATCCGGATGTCCGGGAGGACGTGTTCGTGACCCTCAATCCGCACCGCACCCCGCGCGCCGATCTCGTCCTGCGCCGGGAAAACTACCGTCACCCGATGTTCGACCTCGACGCGCTTGCGGCCCAGAAGGCGCTCTGGTCGTTGCAGGGGCGGCGCGGAACCTGGTTCTGCGGGGCGCATTTCGGGGCCGGCTTCCATGAGGACGGCCTGCAGGCGGGGCTGGCGGTCGCCGAGGATCTCGGCGGCGTCCGGCGTCCGTGGACCGTCGCGGACGATTCGGCACGGATCTTCCGTGGCCCGGTGCCCGGCGCCGGAGGCGACGTGGTCGCGGAGGCTGCCGCGACATGACCGGGCTTTCCTCTGGCCTCTACACGGGCACGGTGATGCATCACCGGCACCGCCCGCGGGTCCACCACCTCAGCTACCGCATCTTCTCGCTGCTGCTCGACCTCGACGAACTGCCCGAGCTCGACCGCCGGCTGCGGCTGTTCTCGGCCGAGCGTTTCAATCTCTTCTCCTTCCGTGCCGCCGACTACGGCGACCGGACGGGCCGCGATCTCAAGGGGCAGGTCGAGGCGCACCTCACCGCGGCGGGACTGACCCCCGACGGCGGCCGCATCCGGCTGCTCACCATGCCGCGCATCCTCGGCTACGGCTTCAATCCGCTCAGCATCTTCTACTGCGAACGGGCCGACGGCACGCCACTGGCCCTGCTCTACGAGGTCCACAACACCTTCGGCGAGCGGCACGGCTATCTGATCCCGATCGACAGCGCGGCCGGCGGTCTGGTCCGGCAGCAGTGCGGCAAGGGCTTCTACGTCTCGCCCTTCATCGACATGGATCTTGCCTATGATTTCCGGCTGCGCCTGCCGGACGAGCGGCTCACCGTGTCGATCAACGTCGGCGACGACGAAGGTCCGCTGCTTGCCGCCGTGCACACCGCGCGGCGCAGGGACCTGTCCGACCGGGCGCTGATCGGCGCCTTCCTCACCCATCCGCTGCTCACCCTGAAGGTGATCGGGGGCATCCACGTCGAGGCCCTGCGCATCTGGATGAAGGGCATCCGCCTGCGCGTGCGGCCGGCCCCGCCGGCCGACCTTGTCACCTATGTCCCGACCCCGATTTCGACCAAAGTATCGAAAGGACACCGCTCATGGCAGACACGACGCGCCTGACGCGATCCGGCGAGGCTCCGCTGCTGCCGACCTTCACGCCCGACGCGTCATCCCGGGCGAGGCCTGCCCTTGGCGGCGGCATCCCGGTGCGGATCCTGCGTCGCCTTCTGGCCCGGCTGCAGTTCGGCCACCTGACCGTGGTGCTGCCGGACGGAGGGACGCTGGAGGCGACAGGCCGCGAGCCGGGCGAGACCGGGGTGATGGTCATCCATCGCTGGCGCGCGCTGCTGCGGATCGCCACCGGCGGCGACATCGGCTTTGCCGATGCCCACATCGACGGCGACTGGTCGACCCCGGACCTGACCGCGCTGATCCGGCTGCTGGCCAGCAACACCGACGCCCTGCGCGGCGCCATCCGCGGCGGCCTCGCGGCGCGCCTGCTGTTCCGGCTGCGCCATGCGCTCAACGCCAATTCCCGGCGCGGCAGCCGGCGCAACATCACCTTCCACTACGATCTCGGCAACGACTTCTACCGGCTGTGGCTCGACGGCTCGATGCTCTACTCCTCCGGCATCTATGCCGCGCCGGACGAGCCGCTGGAGCGCGCCCAGCAGCGCAAGGTCGACCGGATCCTCGATCTGCTCGGCGCCGGTCCCGGCGAGCGGGTGCTGGAGATCGGCTGCGGCTGGGGCACGCTGGCGGCGGAGATTGCCGCGCGCGGCGCCCATGTCACCGGCCTCACCATCTCGCCGTCGCAGGCGGTTCACGCGCGCGCCAACGTCGCCGAACGCGGCGGTGCCGAGCAGGTCGAGATCCGGCTCGAGGACTATCGCGACGTCACCGGCACCTATGACCGGATCGTCTCGATCGAGATGATCGAGGCCGTCGGCGAGGCTTACTGGCCGGTCTATTTCCGCACCATCCGCGACCGGCTCGCGCCCGGCGGCGCGGCGCTGCTGCAGGTGATCACCATCGCCGAGGACCGCTTCGACGACTATCGCCGCGACACCGACTTCATCCAGCGCCACATCTTCCCTGGCGGTTTCCTGCCGTCGAAGACGGTGCTGCGCCAGCAGATCGCCGCGGCCGGGCTGACGCTCGTCCACGAGGAATGTTTCGGCCGCTCCTATGCGTCGACGCTGGCGGCCTGGCGCACCCGCTTTCACGCGGCGTGGGAGCGGATCGAGGCCTTGCCGGCGGCCGACGACGAGCCGCCGCACCGGCGCCGGCGCGGCTTCGACGACCGCTTCCGCCGGCTGTGGGACTACTACCTCTGCTACTGCGAGGCCGGGTTCCTGGAAGGAACCATCGATGTCGGCCTCTACCGCATCGAACATGGAGACAACCGATGACCGGACCTGTCCGCACCGTCCTCCTCCTTGCCGCCATGCTGGCGGCAACCCCTGCCCTTGCCGCCTCGCCCGATGGCCTCTGGGCCCGGGGTGACGGGCGCGCCAAGGTGAAGATCGCCCCCTGCGGCGAGAAGCTCTGCGCCGTCAACACCTGGGTGAATGACCCGAGCGGCGAGGAAAAGGTCGGTGACCGGCTGGTGATGGACGTCAAGCCGACCGCCGACAACCGTCTCGACGGCCGGGCCTTCGACCCGCAGCGCGACCGCAGTTACCGGATCATCATCACGGTGGCGGAAAGGACGATGTCGACCGAGGGCTGCGTGCTCGGCGGCCTGCTGTGCAAGAGCATCGAGTGGACGCGGCTCGACTGAGCTCGCCGCGTCTCCCTGTGCCGCTCACATCCGGTCGAGCGCATCGCAGACCGTGTCGAGATGCCCGTCCCAGGTTGGCGGTGCGTAGCCCGCAAGCCTGGCCAGTTGCGCGACCCGTGCCGGCGCATCGGCATCCCTGAAGCTGCGGACCGCCGAGACCCAGCCAGGTCCGTCGAGCGGATCGACGAACAGCGGAATGTCGCCGCCGACCTCGCGGAAGGTCGGAATGTCGGCGGCGATCACCGGCGTGCCGCAGGCCATGCCTTCCACAAGCGGCATGCCGTAGCCCTCGACGAAGGAGGGAAACAGCATGGCCCGGGCGCCGCGCACCAGATCGATCGTCAGGGCATCGGACAGCGAGCCCGCCTCGATCACGTGGTCGCGGATCGTGGCACACCGCTCCAGCATGTCGACCGCGCTCTCGATTTCCCAGCCCCGCTTGCCGACGATCACGAGCCGGGGCGCATGTGCACCGTCGATCTCGACCAGCCGGCGCCAGACATTGAGCAGCATCAGGTGGTTCTTGCGCGCCTCGATGGTGCCGACCGTCACGAAATAGGGTGGCCGCTCCGCCGCCGTTCCGGCGGCCGGCGGCGCATACCACATGTCGCTGATGCCGAGATGGGCGACGAGGCACTCGGGCGCCGCAAGGCCCTGCGCCCGGGCATGGTGGAGGAGGGCGTCGCGGGTGTCGTCGGAGTTGACGATGATCAGCCGGCCCCGCCGCAGCATGGTGTCGAGGCGCTCGCGGTGCATCGCGTCATCGCCGGCGCGGGCGTATTCGGGAAAGGTGATCGGGATCAGGTCGTGCAGGAAGAAGGCCGGCAGCAGTTTCATGCGCTCGGCAAAGGCCAGCATCCGGCCGCCTTCAGTCAGGCCGTTGTGCGACAGGTTGAGGTAGATCGACCCCGGCTCCGGATTCCTCGCGCGCGTCACCACGTCGACTGCGCGGCGGCGGGCAAACCACAGCATCCGCTCGGCCCAGGGCTCGATCAGCGGCTTGCGCGGCGCCTTGGCGGCTGCGGCGTGAAGCGGCGCCGTCGCCGCCGGACCCAGCACCGGATCGAGCCGGGCCCGGGCGCTGCGATCGTCGGCAAGGCGTCCCGCCTCCTCCCATCCGGGCAGGACCCTGGCGAAGAAGGCGTCCACCTCGTCCTTCGGCAGCAGCACGAAGTCGCCGCCGAGGCGCAGGCCGAACCGCAGCCGGTCGCCGAGCCGCGCCGGCAGCCCCATGGCATAGGCGATCTCCACCCGGTCGATGCCGGTCGGCGCCGCAAGGCGCGGGCGCTTGATGACGCGGGTGAGGTCGAGAATGACGGATCTGCGGGTCACATGTCCTCCGGACGGAGCGGGCGGCGCAGGAGTTCCGCCGTTCGCGATTCCGGCGCGGGGCCGGGGGAATGGCGAGACGCGAGGCCTGCGCTGAGGGCGACGGGGAGCCCGTCACGAAACGCTGCGGCCGCACACGCCGTCAGATGTCGAAGCCGTCGTCCTCGTTCTCATCGGGGCGCTGGTCGCGGACGCGGACCTTCTTGTGCGGGATTGCCGGCATGTCCTTGACGAGTGCCATCGCGGCCTCGACGCTGGCCACCTCCGTCACCCGCATGTTGGCGAGCACGAACACGTGGTCCCAGGACTTGCTGATCGTCTTCGGCGTGGAGGCGACGACGAGGAATCCGGCCGATTGCATGCGATAGGCCACGAGGGCCTCGCATTTGGCGCGGAAGGGCTCGCGCCCCCCGGTCAGGGTCTCGTCGACGACATAATGATCGAAGGGCATTGCATAGGGCAGCGTGAACTGGAGCCGCGAGCGGCTGTCCTTGTCGAGGCTGCTCGTCCTCCGGTCGATGACGTCGCCGAGGTCGGCGAAGTCGCAGACGAAATCGACGACCTCGCGGGCGCTGAAACCGTAGACGCGGCACAGGAAGGCGATGTTCTCGCGCGGGGTCAGGATGTTGTTGAAGACGTTCTGGCTGCCGACGGGAAAGGACACCTTGCCGTCCCGCCGGATCCGCCCGCGGTCCGGCGGGATGTTGCCGCTGGCAAGTCGCGCCAGCGACGTCTTGCCGGCGCCCGGCGGCGCGAAGATGATGCCGGCGCGGTCATCGGGAATGCTGAAATTCACCCGCGAAAACAGGTGCGTCTGGTCGCCCTTGCGCGTCAGCGTCTTGTGAACGTCCTCGAACTCGATGCCCACGATGGCCCTTCCGTCGACTTCTCAGCTGCTGCCCGCGTGCGCCCGGGCGGCGCGGGGCGGTGTCCTGCTCAGGCGTGATCCCGGATGCTGTGGAAGATCAGGCTCAGGATCACCCAGATGCCGATGCAGCAGAGCAGCACGATGAAGGTGTCGATGAACAGCCGCGGGTAGGTCGGCGTCTGCGACAGGCTCGGGTGCACGTAGGTCGCAAGGTAGATGAGATTCGCGGCGGCGAGCATGCGCGACTGCTCGAAGGCCTGCAGCGCGGAGGCATAGAGCTTCTCGGCAATCTCCCGCTCGAGCTGAATGGTCTCGTAGACATTCAGCGTCGCGGCGCCGGCTGCCCGCGGGGCGCCCTCCCGACTCTGCGAGACGTCGATCTGGCCTTCCAGGCTGTCGATCTCGTTCTGGAGGGCGGCGATGCTGTTGCGGCGCACCCGCATCGTCGGAGAGCTCTCGTCGAGTGTCGTCTTGGACGATTCGTATTCCGCCCGCATCTGCGTCAGCTGGGTGCGCAGGGAGGCGATCAGGGCGAGCTGCGAGGCGGCGGTCGCGCTTGCGTCCGTGCTGCGGGTTTCGACGCGAAAGGTCTGCTCCTTGTTCTGCACGTCCTTGAGCCGCTGTTCGGCCCGGTCGAGCTCGTTCTGGGCGAACTCCAGCTGGCCCTTCCGCGCCTGATCGGAAATGGCGTTGACGATGTTCTCGCAGAGAAGCTTAACCTCCTGGGCGATGCGATGCGCATCCTGCGGCGTGAAGGCCGTGACCTCGACCGTCGTGATGCCGGTCATCAGGTCGTAGTTCGCGGAGATGCGTCCGTTCCAGTAACGGACGAAGTCTTCGGTCGAGCCGGATGCGTCGAAGCGGGAGAACATGTCGATCTCCGGCCGCGAATAGATCTCGCGCAGCCCGAGGCGGCGCTCGAGTTCGTCGAGAAGGTCGCGGCTCAGCACGTAGTCGGCCACGATGTAGCTGTCCGACATGATCGCCGTCTCGACGGAGTTGCCGGCGGCCGAGGCCGAGGCAAGGTCGGCCGGGCGCACCGAATAGCGGAACTCCGACATGTACTGCGGCGACGCGAAGAAGGCGTAGTAGCTGCCCATGATGAGGGTCGGCAGGACGACCACGATCAGGAAGGACAGCATCGCGCCGGAGAACCCGCGGCGCTTCTTGCCGCGCCGGTTGGCGCGCGGCGGGGGCAGAGGCATCGCCGGGCCGGGCGGACCTCCCGGGACGACTTCGGCGGGAGGCGAGGATTTTGCGCGCTTGGCCGGAACCTGAGCCGGCGCGTCCACCGGAAGTTCGGCGGCAGGCACCTTCGCCACGACCGTGGACAGTTCCTTCGAGGGGCCGGGCTCGGTTGCCGGCACGACCGCCTTTGCAGACACGACCTCCTTCGCGGGGCCGGCGTTCTTCTTCTCCTTCGCGGGACCGGGCGCGGGAACCGGCGCCGGGGCAGCCTCCTTTGCCGAACCGCCGTCCGCAGCCGCGGCGGTCTTGCCAGGCGGTTTGGGTGCGGGTGGCGGCGCGGCTTCCCTTGCGGACGGCTGGCCCTTGTCCGCCGGCGGGGGGCAGGGTCCTTTGCCGCGGGCGGCGCTTGGCCTGGGGTGCGGGGGCGGCCTCCTGCGCGGGCGGAGACGATCGGGCGGGCGCGGGCGCCGCCGACGGCATCGGCTCGGAGGGCGAAATGTCGACCTCGGCGACCGGTGCGGCGGCCTCCCTGGCGGACCGGTTCGGGCGCACACGGTCCAGCCGCATCAGGACCTCGGCACTGACGGGTGCCGGCGATTTCTGACTTGTCGTGTTCGGTTCAGCCACCGAATTCCCTCTCAACATGCGATGGCAGGCTGCCTGCCGAAGCCACAGGCCGGGCAAAGTCCCGGTGGAGACCGACGCATCGGCCGGAATGCAGATTGTCGGACAAAGGAGCGATCGGCGTCGCCAGCAAGACCCTCGGGCGGGACCCGATCCGCGCCCCGTGAGGGCGACCGTCGCGATGCGGGATCTGTGCACGCGGCGCGCGCTGCAGACTTCGCTCCAGAATTAAGGAAATTTCAGACCTTTCCAAGCGCCCGAATGTCGAGCTGCAATCGGCAATCTGCCGCCACAGGGCTTTTCCTGCGGGGCCTGGTGGATTCATACACCGCCATGCGCCGCGCGCCAAGGCATTGTGCGGCGCGGGACATGCAGGGCTACCGGCGCAAAATCCGCGATGAAGACCGCCGGAGACTTCCCATCCTGCGTCAAGGTCTCTATGGGGAAAGCGAAGGGCAGACTGAATGCGATCGGGTCGTGACGATGGACGAGCATAATCTCGCAATATCGGTCGAGGATATCCTGCACCGGGCAAGCAAGTTCGTGACCTCTGGGCCTCCCAACGGTCAGCGGCGGCTTGTCGGCGAGCTTGCCGAACTGGTCCAGTCGATCCGCGACCGGGAGGAGGCCATCCGGCGCGAGGCCTATCTCGACGGCGTCCGCAGTGCCGCGAAGATCGTCCAGGAGCGCAAGGAGCAGCAACGGAGCGAAGTCGGCGAGCCCATGGAAGGCGACGACACCGCCGAGCAGATCCGCGCGGTGGCCGAGACGACGCCGGTGTCCTTCGAAGAGCTGCAGAAGTTGCTGCGCCGTGTTCGCCGGACCCCGAAGGCACGCCCGGGCTCGACCGTGACCTGCTGCGTGCCTACTACGGCGTGCTCAACGATGGCTCGTCGCCGTCTTCCGACAACGTCCTGCCGCGCGGCATGCCGAGCCGGTCGGTCGACGAGGCCATCCTGATGGCCGAGCGCATCTTTCCCGAAGGCTGGTGGGCGCTCAGCGGCTCGGCCGGGCTCGAGGGCCACAAGCCGGCGGCGCTGGTCGCCTCCGATGCGGACAACGAGCCGAAGCCGGAGGCTGCCGAGACCCCGGCGCTCGCGCTGGTCGCGGCCACGCTGGCCACGCTCTACCGCCGCAGCAAGTGACGAGACCGACCGCAGCAGGCTGCCACGGCGGCTGAACGCGTTCATGACAGGAGACGTCCGACATGAAACTTCTGCGCTATGGCCCGCCGGGCGATGACGCCCCGGCCTTCTGGACGCGGACGGCCGCATCCGCGACCTCACCAGCCTCATCGGCGACCTGACCGCCGACCTGCTCGGGCCCGAGACCCTGAAGGCGCTGGCCGGGCTCGATCCTTCCGCGCTGCCGCTCGTGGAGGGCGAGCCTCGTCTCGGCTGCCCGGTGGCCGAGGTGCCGAAGTTCATCGCCATCGGCCTCAACTACTCCGACCACGCCGCCGAGGCCGGCATGCCGATCCCGGCGGAGCCGGTGGTGTTCATGAAGGCCACCTCCTGCATCGGCGGCCCGAACGACCGCATCATCCTGCCGCCGGGCTCGGTCAAGACCGACTGGGAGGTGGAACTCGGCATCGTCATCGGCTCGACCTGCAGCTACGTCTCCGAAGACGAGGCGCTCGACCATGTCGCCGGCTACGTCTGCATCAACGACGTGTCGGAGCGGGAATATCAGCTCGAGCGCGGCGGCACCTGGGACAAGGGCAAGGGCTGCGACAGCTTCGGCCCGATCGGCCCCTGGCTGGTGACCGCCGACGAGGTGGGCGATCCGCAGGCTCTGGGCCTGTGGCTCGACGTCAACGGCCAGCGGATGCAGACCGGCAACACCCGCACCATGATCTTCGACGTGAAGATGATGGTGTCCTATCTCAGCCGATTCATGACGCTGGTGCCGGGCGACATCATCACCACGGGCACCCCGCCGGGCGTCGGCCTCGGCATGAAGCCGCCGACCTATCTCAAGGCCGGCGACGTCGTGACGCTCGGCATCGACCGGCTCGGCAGCCAGCGGCAGGTGGTCGTCGCCTACGAGGACGCCTTCGTCTGAGGCGTCCAGATCATCGGTTCCCGAGGCGGGCCGCGATGCATGTCGCGGCCCGCTTTTCCGTCCGTCCGCCGTTCAGGCGGTGCCCATTTCCTGCAGGGCCGCCAGCGATTCCGGCAGCACCTGGCCGCCGTCGATCACCATGCCCTGGCCGGTGATGTAGCCGGCCTCGTCGGTGGCGAAGAACAGCGCGGCGTTGGCGATGTCGAACACCGTGCCGAGCCGCTTCATCGGCACCGACGCTTCCATGGCGGCGATGTAGTCCGCACCGAGACCGTCGAGGCCTTCGGTGCGGATGTTGCCGGGCATCACCGCGTTGACCGTGATGTTCCAGGGGGCAAGCTCGATCGAGGCCGTGCGCATGAAGCCGAGCTGGCCGGCCTTCGAGGCGCCATAGTGCGACCAGCCCGGATAGCCGGTGATCGGCCCTGTGATCGACGACGTCAGCACGATCCGCCCCTTCTTGCGCGCCTTCATCTCCGGCAGCACGGCCGAGACGCTGAGGAAGGTGCCCTTGAGATTGGTGCCGATCACGTGGTCGAAGTCGGCCGCCGTCATCTGGCCGAGCTTGGCCGCCGGAAAGATGCCGGCGTTGGCGCAGAGCACGTCGATCGCGCCGTAGCGCTCCACCGCCGCCGCCGCCATGGCCGCACAATCCTCCTCCTGCGTCACGTCCGCCGCAAAGCCCGAGGCCCTCGGCCCGATCTCGGCGGCGACTGTCTCGGCCTCGGCCAGCGTGCGGCTGACAACCAGCACGTTGAGACCCGCCTCGCCGAAGCGGAGCGCGATGCCGCGGCCGATCCCCTTGCTGGCCCCGGTGACGATGACGGTGCGGCCTTCCAGCGATGTGAACATGAGTTTTCCCCTCGATGTGGCGCGACCGGCGGACCGGAAAGCGCCGAGTTTTCATGCCCATGAGATGGGCTCCTCACTTTTCGGCAATGTGCGATGCTAAAATAATGTTGTAAAGCCCAAATGTCGGTGTTTAGGATGCTGCAAAGTCCAACATAAGTGCCACATGATCCGGCTGCCGAAACGGCAGGCGGCTCCAAGAGAAGCCGGTTTTCAAGGGCATGCGCCGATGTGGCGGTGTTGTGGGAAATCGGGCCGGCACGCTGGAAGCCATCACGATCGCATGAGGGGATCTGCCATGACCGGACTGTCCAGACGTTCCGTCCTGAAGGGAATGGGCGCCGCCGCACTCGCCGCCGGCCCGTTTGCCAACGTCAACCGCGCGTTTGCCGCCCGGGAGAAGGAGCTCAACATCCTGTGCTGGGAGGGCTACAACTCGGCCGACGTGCTCGATCCCTTCCGCTCGGCGCAGGGGGCCACCGTCAAGGCCGAGAGCCTGACCAACGACCCGACCATGATCAACCGCCTGCGGGCCGGCGAGATCAACACCTGGGACCTGATCAACGTCAACAATCCCTGGGCGCGCAAGGTGATGGCGCCCGAGAAGCTGATCATGCCGCTGCCGAAGGACGAGTTCGAGCCCTTCTTCGACACGATGCTTCCGGACTTCAAGGCGCCCTACAAGTGGGCGATGAGCGACGACGGCAGCGAGCTGCTCGGCATGGCCCAGCGCTTCGGGCCCTACAGCTTCGTGGTCAACACCGAGAAGGTCAGCCGCGAGACGGCCGAGAGCACCGGCTGGGATCTGTTCAATGATCCGGCGCTGGCCGGCCGATACGGGATTCTCGAGTCCGACGACTGGAACGTGTTCAACATCTTCCTCATCGCGGGCATCGATCCGTTCAAGGTGCACAGCGACGACGAGATGGCGAAGTTCGACGAGACCGCGAAGAAGGTCTTCAAGGGCGCCAAACTGATCGGCGACATCGCCACCATGAACCAGGCGCTGATCTCCGGCGAGATCGACCTGCACATGACCGGCGGCACCTACTCGGTCTCGCCGCGCGCGCCGACGGCTATCCGAACCTGCGCGGTGTCACCCCGCTGAAGGGCCCGATGGAAGGCGGCAAGGGCGGCATTGCCTGGATCGAGATCACCTCGGTCGCAACAATCCCAATGTCTCGCCGCTCGCCCTCGAGTTCCTGAAATACGTGCAGGCGCCGGACGTCGCCCATGCGGTCGCCTTCGCCGAGGGCACCTTCAACCCGGTGTCGCAGATGGGCACGAAGGAGTGCTTCGACCTGTTCACGCCCGAGGAACTGACGCGATCCAGTGGGACAGCCTCACCGAGGAAATGGCCCGCTGCGTCGAATACGACATCGTTCCCGACTACGACAAGGCGCTCGACGTGATGAACGCGGCGAAACGCCTGCGGGGGTAAGCGACTGGGTGGAGGGGGCGGGCGTTTGCGCAAGCCCCCTCATCCGGCCCTTCGGGCCACCTTCTCCCCGGTGGGGAGAA
>NZ_MCRJ01000009.1 GCF_001720135.1 Methylobrevis pamukkalensis | reverse complement strand
AGCTTGAGCGCGGTCGTTGCTGACTTGTAGGAGGCGATGTCTAGGCCGGCGCCGCCGACGAGCGTGTCTGCCCCGCTGCCGCCTTCGAGGATATCGTCGCCGTTCCCGCCATCGAGAACGTCCGCGCCGTCCAGTCCACGCAGGATGTTGGCGGTCTCGTCTCCATAGACCGCGTCATCGAACGACGTGGCGACGATCGTCTCGACATTCACGAACGTGTCGCCGCGGGCCTCGCCTGTGCTTTTCGAGGGGGTGCGCATGGAAATGACGAGACCGGTCTGGACGTGGCCGAACATCGCGGTGTCCGAACCGCCCCCGCCGTTGAAGACATCTGCGCCCGCGCCGCCCATGAGCGTGTCGTTGCCGGTTCCGCCCTCGAGCAGATCGTTCCCGGCGCCTCCGTCGAGCGCATCGTCACCGGTGTCGCCGATCAGCCTGTCGCTGCCGCCTTCGCCGATCAGCACATCGTTCCCGTCGAGACCGGCGATGACATTGTTCCCCGAATTGCCGCGCAGATGATTGTCGTCTGCGTTGCCGGTCAGCCTCAGATCGCCGCTGCCGAGAAGGCCAGCTGCGCTGATGCCGGACAAAAGCCGCATGTGGGCGGAACTGAACAACTCGCCGTTGACGAGGTCGAGCTTGACGTTGCCGTGACTGGCGTCGACCTTCACTACCCGCGTCGCATAGATGTCCGTCACGGTGACGGTCAGGATGTCGGGACGGTTGAAGGCGAGGGCGTAGCTTCCGTTCCACTCATCGGACGTCGCGGACTGATTGCCCACGCTGAACTGTACGTCCCAGGATTCTTCATACGGAGAATAGAAGCCGTCTCCGTCGTGGTCATCATAGGCTACGCCCGTGAGGAAGGTGGCATCCCCGGACCTTGCAAAGTCCGCCGACATCATCACGACGCTGTCGTAACTCTGCCCGTCGTGCTCGTAGGGGCCACCGTAGGCGCCCGCTCCGCACTGCCGAAACTTGTCCCCCATCAGGACGTCGCGTGTCGTGGCGTCGGAGATCATGTCAGCGACGATACGCCTGATCGCTTCCACCGGATCGCCCGACACATCGAAGCCCACCGCAGCGCCCGACACGGCCTTTGCCGCGAAGGTATAGCCCGCCGCCGCCATGCGGTCCCTCGGGCTCGACCCGTTCTCGCCGACAAGTCCGAGGTTGCCGGTCTGCATCAGCCAGATGGCATGGGCCTGCGAGGCGGCCTCCAGTGAGGCGTCGGTGGCGAGCGCCTGCCTCGGAGACGTGTCGACGCCGTCCTCCAGCGTGACACCGAGCCGCGCAGCGGTCCCGGCAAGGTCGAGACGTGCGGCGTTGACCAGTTCCACAAAGAACTGCTCGTAACTGGAGATCGTCATGTGCGGGCAATCCGGATCGGCGCGCGAGGACGCGGCCACAGTGGCAAATGGGATCCGGTGTCATGCGACCATGGGTTCGCGTTCACGACCGAACGCAACCACAATTTCCGCGATTTCGGGTTGTGTCAATCGGCGGAAAACCTGTGCACGAAGAATTCCGTCCATGTCGCCAAGCCGGCTCAGCGTGTCTGCCGCGCCGGATCAGGACGATGTGTCCGCCAGCGCGCCATGCGCCGGCAGACACCGCCGCGGTGCGCCTCAGCCGCCGATCTTCCCCGCATAATACGCGATGGTCTTCTGGTAGACGGTCGAGCGGTTCCATTCGTTGAGAATGGCAAAATTCGGCTCGCCTTCCTGGTAGCCGGCGCCGGGGATCCAGCCGTGGCCGCGCATGTAGTTGGCGGTCGAGTAGAGCACGTCGGGCACCGAGCGCAGCAGGTCGCGGCGGCCGTCGCCGTCGCCGTCCACGGCGAAGGCGAGATACTTGGAGGGCAGGAACTGGGTCTGGCCGAGTTCGCCGTGGCCCGCGCCCTTCATTTCGCCGAGCGACAGGTCGCCCCGGTCGACGATCTTCAGCGCGGCCACCAGCTCCTTGGTGAAGAAGGCCGAGCGGCGGCAGTCGTAGGCGAGGGTGGCGAGCGGCGGGAAGATGCTCTTGTTGCCGGAGAAGTTGCCGAAGCCGGTTTCCAGCCCCCAGATGGCGACGACCAGCTCCGCCGGCACACCGTAGCGCGCCTCGACATTGGCGAGCACCGCCGCGTTGCGCTTCATCGCGCGTTTGCCCAGCGCGATCGCGCCGGCGTTGGCGCGGGTGGCGGCGAATTTCTCGAAGCTCTGCGAAAAGGTCTTCTTCTGGCCGCGGTCCATGCCGATCGTCTTGCGGTCATAGGAGAGTCCGTCGAGCGCCGACGAGACGGTGCGCTGCGAGATGCCGCTGCTGACGGCCTGGACCTTGAAGTCGGCAAGCCAGGCGGGGAAGCCGTCGGAGGTGTTGCCGCAGGGCGCGGCGAGGGCGGGCGCGCCCGCAAGGGCGCCGGCGGAAACGGCTAGGGCGGCAAGACGGGTCAGGAACCACATCGGGCAGAACCTCTCGATGGCGGGTATCGCTGTTGGAGCATCACTGTCCGGCGCACGCGCCTCGCGCAAGCAAGGCGGGTGCGCCGGGGCATCACCGGGGCAGAATGCCCCTGAAAGGAAGTCACCGGGGCAGAATGCCCCGGAACAGGATCTGGGTCACGGCCTGTTCGGCGTCGGCAAAGGTGTCCGGCGAGCCGGAGATGCCCGAGCCGATCACGCTCTGGATCTGGGTGTCGAAGTCGGCGTAGTGCTGGGTCATCGCCCAGATCATGAAGATGAGATGGGCCGGCTCCACCTTGGCGAGCTTTCCGGCGGCGATCCATGCGGCGAGCGCGCCGGCCTTGTCCTCCACGATGGCGCGAAGATCGGTGCGCAACAGGTCCATCATCATCGGCGCGCCCTGGATCACCTCGATCGCGAACAGCCGCGATTCCATGGGCTTGTCGCGCGACATCGCCAGCTTCTGGCCGACATAACGCCCGATCTCGGCCTCCGGTTCGCCGTCGGGGTCGAGGTCGCCGAGCGGGGTCAGCCAGTTCTCCAGCGTCCGGCTGAGAACGGCGATGTAGATGTCCTGCTTGCGGCGGAAATAATAGAGGAGGTTCGGCTTCGACATGCCGGCCGCCTCGGCGATCTGGTCCACCGTGGCGCCGCGAAAGCCGTAGCTGGAGAAGACGTCCAGCGCCGCGTCGAGAATGCGTTCCTCGTTCTCGATCTGGATGCGGGTGCGCTTCTTGCTCTGACTGGCACGCGCGGTGTTCTCGGCTTGCATGGACCGCCGTTACTCCCCTGGCCCCTTGCCGCGGCCCCGCCTCCGGCCCGGACCAGAGGCCGACCCAGGATCGCTCCGGCGCCGGAAAAAAGGACTTGAGGCCGATTTGGGCATCACATAGCCTGATGTTGACCGTTCAGTCAGAAAATTATCAAGAACTTGCGGCCCGCACGGCCGGAAAACGCCCCTGAAGGCGCTCCCGGACCGACCGGGACGGCGGGCAGGGCGCCGATGACGTGGACAGGCGCCTGAAATCCGTGCTGCGACGGGGACGGGCCGGCCGTCAGGGCGGCGGAGACGGCGCCGGTCGGGAGGGTGATTCGGGTCCGTCCGGGATCGGGCGGGCCTTTCTGCTTTTACGGCGCACATGCCTTTACGGAGCACACGATGGCGGACACGCGCATCTCCACCAACAATCTCGATTCCTTCTGGATGCCCTTCACCGCCAACCGGCAGTTCAAGCAGGAGCCGCGGCTGCTCGTCAGCGCGAAGGACATGTATTACACGACGTCCGACGGCCGGAAGGTGCTGGACGGCACCGCGGGCCTCTGGTGCGTCAACGCCGGCCACGGCCGGCCCAAGATCGTCGAGGCGATCGCCAGGCAGGCCGGCGAACTCGACTATGCGCCCGCCTTCCAGATGGGCCATCCGAAGGCCTTCGAGCTGGCCTCCCGCCTCGTCAGCCTGCTGCCCTCGCCGATGGACCACGTGTTCTTCACCAACTCCGGCTCGGAGGCCGTGGAGACGGCGCTGAAGATCGCGCTCGCCTATCACCGGGTGAAGGGCAACGGCTCCAAGTTCCGGCTGATCGGCCGCGAGCGCGGCTATCACGGCGTCAACTTCGGCGGCATCTCGGTCGGCGGCATCGTCACCAACCGCAAGATGTTCGGCACGCTTCTGACCGGCGTCGACCACATCCGCCACACCCACGACCTTGCCCGCAACGCCTTCACCCGCGGCGAGCCGGAGTACGGCGAGGAGCTTGCCGACGATCTGGAGCGCGTGGTGCTGCTGCACGATCCGTCCACGGTGGCGGCGGTGATCGTCGAGCCGGTCGCCGGCTCCACCGGCGTGCTGATCCCGCCGAAGGGCTACCTGCAGAAGCTGCGCGCGATCTGCGACAAGCATGACATCCTGCTGATCTTCGACGAGGTCATCACCGGCTTCGGCCGCCTCGGCACGCCGTTTGCCACCGACTATTTCGGCGTGATGCCGGACATGATCACCACGGCCAAGGGCATTTCCAACGGCACGGTGCCGATGGGGGCGGTCTTCGTCCAGTCGAAGATCCACGACGCCTTCATGACCGGGCCGGAGCACCTGATCGAGTTCTTCCACGGCTACACCTACTCGGCCCACCCGCTCGCCTGCGCCGCCGCGCTCGCCACCCTCGACACCTATGCCGAGGAGGGCCTGCTGACCGCGGGCGCGATGGACAAGGACGAGCCGGGCGACGGCAAGGGCCTCGGCACCTACTGGCAGACGGCGCTGCACACCCTGCGCGGCATGCCGCACGTGATCGACGTGCGCAACATCGGTCTCGTCGGCGCGATCGAGCTGGCACCGATGCCGGGCGAGCCGACCAAACGCGCCTTCACCGCCTTCCTCAAGGCCTACGAGAAGGGCGTGCTGATCCGCACCACCGGCGACATCATCGCCCTGTCGCCGCCGCTGATGTTGCAGGAGCACCACATCGACGAGATCGTGGCGACCCTGGCGATGGTGCTGAAGGATCTGCCCTGAGTCTTTTGTGGTCTTGGTGTCTCGGGAGGCGTCGCGGCGAGGGCTGCGGCGCCTTTGTTTGTTCGAGGGCGGCGAGCCCGAGTTCGCGGCGCCCCCTCATCCGGCCCTTCGGGCCACCTTCTCCCCGTGGGGGAGAAGGGTAACCCGCGGATGGTCACGAACCTCGACCGGTTCATCGGGCACCGAGACAGCTCCGAATTACCCTTCTCCCCATCGGGGCTTCGAAGAAGGCGAGGAGGCAAGTGACTCCGAAGCAGGAAGGTGGCGCGCAGCGCCGGATGAGGGGGCCTCGGCCTCTCCTCCCCGAAAGACCCCCCGTTGTGCATCCCTGCACACCCCCTGTGAGCTCCGCCCCCTACGGCCGCACCCCCCGCCATGCTAGAACCGTCACCGACGAGACGCTTCCAGCCGAGGACACCCCCATGTACCAGATCGAAAACTGCATCAACGGCCGCAAGGTGCTGTCGGCGAGCGACCGCAAGCAGCCGATCTTCAATCCCGCCACCGGCGAGGCGCAGGGCGAGCTGATCCTCTCCACGCTGGACGAGATCAACGCGGCGATCGCGGCCGCCAAGGCCGCAGCGCCTGCCTGGGGCACCACGCCGCCGCTGCGCCGCGCACGGCTGATGTTCAAGTTCAAGGATCTCGTCGAGCAGAATCTCGGCGAGATCGCCGCCGCGATTTCCCGCGAGCATGGCAAGACCCACGCCGACGCCATGGGCGAGGTGCAGCGCGGCCTTGAGGTGATCGAGTTCGCCTGCGGCATTCCGCATCTGCTGAAAGGCGAGTTCTCGCGCAACGTCGGCCCGAACATCGACTCGTGGTCGGATCGCCAGCCGCTCGGCGTCGTCGCCGGCATCACGCCGTTCAATTTCCCGGCGATGGTGCCGATGTGGATGTATCCGGTGGCGATCGCCTGCGGCAACACCTTCGTGCTGAAGCCGTCCGAGCGCGATCCCTCCGCCGTCAATCTCGTCTGGGACCTGTTCCAGGAGGCGGGCTTCCCGGCCGGCGTGCTCAACGTCGTCCACGGCGACAAGCTCGCCGTCGACACGCTCTTGAAGCATCCGGACGTGAAGGCGATCTCCTTCGTCGGCTCCACCGCCATCGCCGAATATGTCTACGCGACCGGCACGGCCCACGGAAAGCGCGTGCAGGCGCTGGGCGGGGCCAAGAACCACGCCATCGTCATGCCCGACGCCGACATGGACAAGACCGTGGACGCGCTGATGGGGGCCGCCTACGGCTCGGCCGGCGAGCGCTGCATGGCGATCTCGGTCGCGGTGCCGGTGGGCGAGGGCACGGCGGACCGCCTCGTCGAGGCGCTGAAGCCCAAGGTGCAGAGCCTCAAGATCGGTCCGTGGACCGACAGCGATGCCGAGATGGGCCCGGTGGTGACCGCCGAGGCCAAGGCGCGCATCTCCGGCTTCATCGACCAGGGCGTGAAGGAAGGCGCCGATCTGGTGGTCGACGGCCGCGGCTTCTCGCTGCAGGGCTACGAGAACGGCTATTTCCTCGGCGGCAGCCTGTTCGACCGCGTGACCCCGGACATGGAGATCTACAAACAGGAGATCTTCGGCCCGGTGCTGGGCGTGGTGCGGGCGCAGAGCTTTGCGGAGGCCGCCAAGCTGATCAACGACCACGAATACGGCAACGGCACCGCGATCTTCACCCGCGACGGCGACGCGGCGCGCTCCTTTGCCGACCAGATCGAGATCGGCATGGTCGGCATCAACGTGCCGCTGCCGGTGCCGGTCGCCTACCATCCTTCGGCGGCTGGAAGCGGTCGATCTTCGGCGATCACGCCATCTACGGGCCGGAAGGCGTGCGCTTCTACACCCGCATCAAGACCGTCACCAGCCGCTGGCCGGAAGGCATCAAGTCGGGCGCCCAGTTCAGCTTCCCGACCATGTGAGGCCTTGATTCCCGGTCTTTCCACTGACGGCCCGGCGGCCCCCGCCGGGCCGTTCTGCGTTGGCCAACTGGCGCTACGCCCAAAAATTGCCCTTGACCGGTTCGGTGGCAGACCGGACTATGCCTTTATCAACTGGTCAATTTTCCGCGGCGTTCAGGAAGGTCTCGGGCGGGGCTGGCAATCGGGTCGCCGTCCGGTCCACACTGTCGCCGCCGACCGTTCGCGTCGGCGCCGGACACGCTCCGGCGACCTCTCCCGCCATGAGGATCCTGCGATGACCGCGTCCGCCTCCAATCTCCGCATCAACGGCGACCGGCTGTGGGACAGCCTGATGGAGATGGCGAAGATCGGGCCCGGGGTTGCCGGCGGCAACAACCGCCAGACGCTGACCGATGCGGATGCGGAGGGCAGGGCGCTGTTCAAGGACTGGTGCGACGCGGCCGGCCTGACCATGGGCGTCGATCGCATGGGCACCATGTTCGCGATGCGCCCCGGCGAGGATCCGGACGCGCTGCCGGTCTATGTCGGCTCGCATCTCGACACCCAGCCGACGGGGGGCAAGTATGACGGCGTGCTCGGCGTGCTCGGCGCGCTGGAAATCGTGCGCACCATGAACGACCTCGGCCTGCGCACGAAGCATCCGATCGTCGTCACCAACTGGACCAACGAGGAGGGCGCCCGCTTTGCCCCCGCGATGATGGCCTCCGGCGTGTTCGCCGGCGCCTTCTCGCTCGATTATGCTTACAGTCGCAAGGATCGGGACGGAAAGTCCTTCGGCGACGAGTTGCAGCGGATCGGCTGGGTGGGCGAGGAGGAGGTCGGCGCGCGCAAGATGCACGCCTATTTCGAGCTCCACATCGAGCAGGGGCCGATCCTCGAGGCCGAGGGCAAGGAGATCGGCGTCGTCACCCACTGCCAGGGTCTCTGGTGGCTGGAGTTCACCCTGACGGGCAAGGAGGCCCACACCGGCTCCACGCCGATGAACCTGCGGGTCAACGCCGGCCTTGCCATGGCGCGCATCCTCGAGATGGTGCAGGCGGTGGCGATGGATCACCAGCCGAACGCCGTCGGCGGCGTCGGCCAGATGGTGTTCTCGCCGAACTCGCGCAATGTGCTGCCCGGCAAGGTCACCTTCACCGTCGACATCCGCAGCCCCTCGCAGGACAAGCTCGACAGCATGCGCGCGCGGATCGAGGCCGAGGCCGCGAAGATCTGCGAGGCGCTCGGCGTCGGCTGCGCCATCGAGCCGGTCGGCCATTTCGACCCGATCACCTTCGATCCCGGCCTCGTCGCCGCCCTGCGCAGCGCCGCCGACGCGCTCGGCTACGGCCATCGCGACATGATCTCCGGCGCCGGCCACGACGCCTGCTGGGCCGCCCAGGTCGCCCCCTCGGTCATGATCTTCTGCCCCTGCGTCGGCGGCCTCAGCCACAACGAGGCGGAGGAGATCTCCAAGGACTGGGCGGTGGCCGGCACGGACGTGCTGCTGCGGGCGGTGGTGGAGACGGCGGGGATCGTGGAGTGAGCGACGATCTTTTCGGACCGATTTCCTTTGGCCATGGCGCGCGCTGGAACCCGCTCACGCGAGCCACGGATGATCCGGATATCCTGCCGATCCATGCAGTGCTTGATGTGATGCTCGTCATTCGCGGAACTCGCCCGAACGTAGCTCTCGGCCTTGCGGACGAGTTTGTCTGGGCCGGCGAATGGGGGCTCGCGATCGAGTCGATCGAGGGGGAACTGGCGGGGCTCGGCCTGCCGCTGACGGAACTGGAACGGGAAGTCCTGCGGCGGGCAAGAGCTCTCATCTTTGGCGGAGTTCCGGACAGTTCAGGATAGCGTTCGCAGGGAAGGCCACGCAGTGTCGCGGGAACGGGATTCCAATCTGGATTGTCAGGGTTATCAGATGCCATCTCGACGCCGCGCCACCCCCTCATCCGGCCCTGCGGGCCACCTTCTCCCCGTGGGGGAGAAGGGTCATTCGTGGCTGCGTTTGGGGGCGGGACGCAATTTTGCTGCACGCGGCGCCTGCCGCTTGTTACCCTTCTCCCCGTCGGGGAGAAGGTGGCGCGAAGCGCCGGATGAGGGGGCTGGGGCGATGGCGACAACCGGTCAGTCCGCGTCGAAACGCCGAGCCGGCGCGACCCTGCGGGCACGCGACCTCCGGCGCAAGCAGACCGAACCCGAACGTATTCTCTGGAACCACCTGCGCGACCGCCGCCTCGAAGGCTTCAAGTTCGCGCGACAGGTTCCGATCGGCCCCTATGTCGCCGATTTCGCCTGCCGCGACCGCCGGCTGATCGTCGAACTCGACGGGTCCGGGCACGCGGACAGCGCACACGACGCGATCCGGACCGCCCGGCTCAATGCCCACGGCTACTCGGTCCTCCGCTTCTGGAATCAGGAGCTTCTGGACAGTCCGCTTGCCGTCCTCGACATGATCCTCGCCGCCCTCCTCGGGACCGTCGCCGACCGCGCGCCCGACATCCGCTTTCATCCATCCAGCCTCCACGATCAGATCCGGGAAACAGCGCCATGACCACCACAGTCATCAAGGGCGGCACGGTCGTCACCGCCGACCTCACGTACAAGGCCGACGTGAAGATCGAGGGCGGGAGGATCACGGAGATCGGGCCGGATCTGGCCGGCGACACGGTGCTGGACGCGGCCGGATGCTACGTGATGCCGGGCGGCATCGATCCGCATGTTCACCTCGAGATGCCCTTCATGGGCACCTATTCGGCCGACAATTTCGAGAGCGGCACCCGCGCGGCCCTGTCCGGCGGCACCACCACCGTGGTGGATTTCTGCCTGCCCGAGCCCGGTCAGTCGCTGATGGATGCGCTGAAGCGCTGGGACAACAAGACCGCCCAGGCCTCCTGCGACTATTCCTTCCACATGGCGGTGACCTGGTGGGGCGAGCAGGTGTTCGACGACATGGCCGCGGTGGTCGGCCGCGGCATCAACAGCTTCAAGCATTTCATGGCCTACAAGGGCGCACTGATGGTGAACGACGACGAGCTGTTCGCCTCGTTCACGCGCTGCGCCGCGCTCGGCGCGCTGCCGCTGGTCCACGCCGAGAACGGCGACGTGGTTGCGGCCCTGCAGGAAAAGCTGATGGCCGAGGGCAACACCGGCCCCGAGGCCCACGCCTATTCGCGCCCGCCGGAGGTGGAGGGCGAGGCGACCAACCGCGCGATCATGATTGCCGACATGGCCGGCGTGCCGCTCTACGTGGTCCATGCCTCGTCCGAGGAGGCGCATGAGGCGATCCGCCGGGCGCGGCAGAAGGGCATGCGCGTCTACGGCGAGCCGCTGATCCAGCATCTCACCCTCGACGAGGGCGAATACGCCAACCCCGACTGGGATCACGCCGCCCGCCGGGTGATGAGCCCGCCGTTCCGCGACCGCAAGCATCAGGACAGCCTGTGGGCGGGCCTTGCGAGCGGCTCGCTGCAGGTGGTGGCGACCGACCACTGCGCCTTCACCACGGCGCAAAAACGCTTCGGCGTCGGCGACTTCCGCAAGATCCCCAACGGCACCGGCGGCCTTGAAGACCGGCTGTCGATGCTCTGGACCTACGGCGTTGCGACCGGCCGGCTGACCATGAACGAATTCGTGGCCGTCACCTCGACCAATATCGCCAAGATCCTCAACATGTACCCGAAGAAGGGCGCGATCCTCGTCGGCAGCGACGCCGACATCGTCGTGCTCGACCCGAAACGCGGCAAGACCATCACGCGGCCGCCCAGCAGTCGGCGATCGACTACAACGTCTTCGAGGGCAAGCAGGTGACTGCGCTGCCGCGCTTCACCCTGACCCGCGGCAAGGTCGCCGTGGAGGAGGGCACCGTGAAGGCCGAACCCGGCCACGGCAAATTCATTGCCCGTCCGCCCAACGCACCGGTGAACACGGCCTTCTCGACTTGGAAGGAACTGGTTGCGCCGCGGGCCGTGGCGCGGTCGGGCATTCCGGCGAGCGGGGTGTGAGGCCTTGATGCCGGGCTTACCCCTCTCCCTGTCCCTCCCCCACAAGGGGGGAGGGGACGCAGGACGCACCCACCGATATGCTTCGAACGCCGCGCCCCGACGCAGCGTTGCGGGAACGATCGCCCGCGCGCCGATCGTTCCCGCCCCCCTTGTGGGGGAGGGACAGGGAGAGGGGTCTGCAGCGTCCGCGTCACGAGAGACACCCGCCGCATCATGACCATCCCCCCCACCGCCATCGCCGTCCGCGATCTCTCCCTCACCTTCCAGACCGGCGACGGCCCGGTCCACGCGCTGTCCCACATCGACCTTACCGTCGAGAAGGGCGACTTCGTGTCCTTCATCGGGCCGTCCGGCTGCGGCAAGACCACGTTGCTGCGGGTGATCGCCGATCTGGAGCGGGCGACGTCCGGGACGATCACCGTCAACGGCACGACGCCGGAACAGGCGCGACTGGCGCGGGCCTATGGCTACGTGTTCCAGGCGGCCGGGCTCTATCCCTGGCGCACGATCGCCGCCAACGTCGCCCTGCCGCTGGAGATCATGGGCCTGCCGAAGGCCGAGCGTGCCGCGCGGGTGGCAAAGAACCTCGCGCTGGTCAATCTCGCGGGCTTCGAGAACAAGTACCCCTGGCAGCTCTCCGGCGGCATGCAGCAGCGCGCCTCGATCGCCCGCGCGCTGGCGCTGGAGCCCGACCTCCTGCTGATGGACGAGCCCTTCGGCGCCCTCGACGAGATCGTCCGCGACCATCTCAACGAACAGCTCCTGAAGCTCTGGGCCGGCACGGCCAAGACGGTGGTGTTCGTCACCCACTCGATCCCGGAGGCGGTCTATCTCTCCACCAAGATCGTGGTGATGAGCCCGCGGCCGGGCCGGATCGAGGACGTCATCGTCTCCGACCTGCCGCGCGAGCGGCCGCTGGAAATCCGCGAGACCCCGGAGTTTCTGGCCCTCGCCCACCGCGTCCGCGAGGGCTTGCGCGCGGGGCACAGCTATGAGGATTGATCGTCTTCTGCGGGATGCAGGCTTGATCAGGTCTGTGCCCGTGGCCCCCTCATCCGGCCCTTCGGGCCACCTTCTCCCCGGGGGGGAGAAGATGGAGTTTGCGGCGACGAAAGCGCATCCGACACGCTCCCGGGGCGAAGGAACGTGGCAAGGCGCCAGCCAGAGGTTGATCTTCTCCCCATCGGGGAGAAGGTGGCGCGAAGCGCCGGATGAGGGGGCCTTCCCACTCGGCAAAGCCGCGCCGGATGAGGTAGCCTCGCCCCACGGCAAGACCCCACCCACCTCAACCCGCCACCACCCCCTCCAGATCCGGCCGCAGCACGACGCTCTCCTGCTCGTTGGGGTCCGTGCGGGCAATCACCGCGATCGCCGGCCTGTCGGAGAGGTTGGCCGGCAGGTGCGGGACGCCGGGGGGGATGTAGAACATGTCGCCGGCGCGCACGATGACGTGCTCGCGGAGGCCCTCGCCGTACCAGGTGTGCGCCTCGCCGGCGATCATGTAGATCGCGGTCTCGTGGTTCTCGTGGAGATGGGGCTTGGCCCGGCCGCCGGGGGGAATTTCGAGGAGATGCATGCAGATGCCGGTGGCGCCGACGGATTCGGCGGTGATCCCCTCCAGATAGTCGAAGCCCTGCTTGCCGGCATAGGTGCCGGCGGGCCGGATCAGTCGGCACTCCCTCGTCATCGCGCGCTCTCCCCCTTGCTTGCCCCGGACGTTCCGGCGGCGCTGACCGGGAGTGTGCCGTGACGACCGCCCTGTCCGTCAAGCCCGCGCCGGTGGCAACGCCGGGCTGGGTTTCGAACCATCTCCTGCCGGTTGCCGTCGTCGTCGCCGCGATCATCGCGCTCTGGTACGCCGGCGCCGTGGTGTTGAACGCGCCGCAGCAGCGCGACGCCTTCGCGCGGGCCAAGGTGAGCGACTACACCACCGTCGATCTCGTCCGCGAGACGCTGAACCAGAAGCGCCCGGTGATGCCCTCGCCGCATCAGGTGGCGGCCGAATTCTGGAAGGCGACGGTGCTGACCAAGCCGACCTCCAAGCAGAGCCTGATCTACCACGGCTGGATCACGCTCTCCTCGACGCTGCTCGGCTTTGCGGCCGGCACCCTGTTCGGCATCGGCCTTGCGGTCGCCATCGTCCATTCGCGGGTGATGGACAAGTCGCTGATGCCGTGGATCATCGCCTCGCAGACGATCCCGATCCTCGCCATCGCGCCGATGATCATCGTTGTGCTCAACGCGGTCGGCATCACCGGCCTGCTGCCGAAAGCGCTGATCTCGATGTATCTGTCGTTCTTCCCGGTGGCGGTCGGCATGGTGAAGGGGCTGAGATCGCCCGACGTGATCAACCTCGACCTGATGCGCACCTGGTCGGCCACCAAGGGGCAGATGCTGCTGAAGCTTCGGCTGCCGTCGTCGGTGCCGTTCCTGTTCACCTCCATGAAGGTCGGCATCGCCGCCTCGCTGGTCGGCGCCATCGTCGGCGAACTGCGACGGGCGTCGTCGCCGGCCTCGGCGCGCGGCTGCTTTCCGGCTCCTACTATGGCCAGACGGTGCAGATCTGGTCGGCACTGGTCGCCGCCTCGCTGCTGGCGGCCCTCCTCGTCGCGGTCGTCTCGGTGGCCGAGCGGATCGTGCTGACCCGGATGGGGGTGCGGCGATGACCACGCTGCTGATCATCCTCGCGCTGGTCGTCGCCGGCACCGCGCTGAACCTCTTCCTCGTGCGCCGCCCGTCGTCCGTGCCCACGCTGCGGCGTCTGGCCGATCTCGCGGTGCCGGTCGTGTTCGGGGTCACGCTGCTCGCCGTCTGGCAGGTGGCGGTCGACGGCTTTGCCATTCCGCCCGTGCTGCTGCCGAGCCCGTCGGCGATCTTCGCGAGAATCGTCACCGAATATCCGACGCTCTGGGCCGACTTCGAGCAGACGTTCCTCAAGGGCGCGCTCACCGGCTACGTGATCGGCTGCGGTTCCGGCTTTCTCGTCGCCCTGCTGGTCGACCGGATCGACTTCCTGAAGCGCGGCCTGCTGCCGGTCGGCAATCTCGTCTCGGCGCTGCCGATCGTCGGCGTCGCGCCGATCATGGTCATGTGGTTCGGCTTCGGCGTCGCCTCAAAGGCGGCGGTGGTCGTGATCATGACCTTTTTCCCGATGCTGGTGAACACGCTCGCCGGGCTGCAGGCCGCCAGTCGCATGGAGCGCGACCTGATGCACACCTATGCCGCCGGCCACGGCCAGGCGCTCGCCAAGCTGCGGCTGCCGGCGGCGATGCCCTTCGTGTTCAACGCGCTCAAGATCAACTCGACGCTGGCGCTGATCGGCGCCATCGTGGCCGAGTTCTTCGGCTCGCCGGTGGTCGGCATGGGCTTTCGCATCTCCACCGAGGTGGGGCGGCTCGCCATCGACATGGTCTGGGCCGAGATCGCGGTTGCCGCGGTCGCGGGATCCACGTTCTACGCCGTCGTCGGTCTCGCCGAGCGGTGGGTGACATTCTGGCATCCGTCCTTCCGGGCCCGCTGAGGCGGCCACGGGCGGGGACGGCAACAAAGGGGAGCAGTCAATGAAGAGGACACTCGCGCTTTCGCTCGGCCTCGCCGCCGCGCTGATGTCGGGCACCGCCTACGCCGCCGACACGGTGACGCTGCAGCTGAAATGGGTCACCCAGGCCCAGTTCGACGGCTACTATGTCGCCAAGGACAAGGGCTATTACGAGGAGGAAGGCCTCGACGTCACCATCAAGCCGGGCGGCCCGGACATCGCCCCCGAGCAGGTGATCGCCGGCGGCGGCGCCGACGTGATCGTCGACTGGGTGGCCGCGGCGCTTGCCGCCCGCGACAAGGGGCTGCCGCTCGTCAACATCGCCCAGCCGTTCAAGCATTCCGGCCTGATGCTGACCTGCCTCAAGTCGAGCGGCATCGCCACCCCGGCCGACTTCAAGGGCAAGACCCTCGGCGTCTGGTTCTTCGGCAACGAGTTGCCCTTCTATGCCTGGATGAAGCAGCTCGGCCTGCCGACCGAAGGGGGCGCCGACGGCGTCACCGTGATCAAGCAGGCCTTCAACGTCGACCCGCTGATCCAGAAGCAGGCCGACTGCATCTCGACCATGAACTACAACGAGTACAATCAGGTGCTGGAAGCCGGCATTCCGGCCGAGGAACTCGTGGTCTTCAAGTATGACGACGTCGGCGTGTCGCTGCTGGAAGACGGCCTCTACGTGATGGAGGAGAGCCTCAAGGATCCGGCCTTCGTCGACAAGATGGCGAAGTTCGTGCGCGCCTCGATGAAGGGCTTCACCTACGCCGCGGAGAACCCCGAGGAAGCCGGCCAGATCATCCTCGACAACGACGACACCGGCGCCCCAGACCCTCGAGCATCAGGTCTCCATGGCCAGGGAAATCGCCAAGCTGACCGATGGCACCGACGGCACGCTCGACATGGCCAAATACGAGCAGAGCGTGAAGATCCTGATCGACGCCGGCGTGATCACCAAGGCGCCGGAAGGCGCCACCACCACGGTGGTGACCGACAAGGCGAAGATGTGATCCCTCCGGTCGCGGCCCCGGCGTCTGTCTGGGTCGCGACCGGGTTCGCCCCGCATGCGCCGCACCCGCCGCCCGGGTGCGGCGTAGACATCGGCAATCTCCTGTCCTATAGCCTGCGCGCCCCGCAAACCGCTTACCTGCGCTCGTCAGCAGGAGTGAGCAGGAGAGAGATGATGATCGTTCTCAGTTTCCCCGACGGCTCGAAGCGCGAATACGAGCCCGGCGTGACCGGTGCGGAGATCGCCGCGGGCATCTCCAAGTCGCTGCTGAAGAAGGCCGTCGCCATGGCGCTGGACGGCGAGCTCGCCGACCTTGCCGATCCGATCCGCCACAATGCCGCGATCGAGATCGTCACCCGCGACGACCCGCGCGCGCTGGAACTGATCCGCCACGACGCCGCCCATGTGATGGCCGAAGCGGTGCAGGAACTGTTTCCCGGCACCCAGGTGACCATCGGCCCGGTGATCGAGAACGGCTTCTACTACGACTTCCTGCGCCCCGAGGGGCCGTTCACCCCGGACGAGCTGCCGAAGATCGAAGCGAAGATGCGCGAGATCATCGCCCGCGATGCCCCCTTCACCAAGGAAGTGTGGAGCCGCGACGAGGCGAAGGCGCATTTTTCGGCGCGCGGCGAGGCCTTCAAGGTCGAGCTGATCGACGCCATTCCCGCCGGGCAGGACCTCAAGATCTACCGCCAGGGCCAGTGGCTCGACCTCTGCCGCGGCCCGCACATGACCTCGACCGGCAAGATCGGCAATTCGTTCAAGCTGATGAAGGTGGCCGGCGCCTACTGGCGCGGCGACAGCAACAACCCGATGCTGACCCGCATCTACGCCACCGCCTTTGCCAACGACAACGATCTGGCCGCCTATCTCCACATGCTGGAGGAGGCCGAGAAGCGCGACCACCGCCGCCTCGGCCGTGAGATGGACCTGTTCCACTTCCAGGAGGAAGGCCCGGGCGTCGTCTTCTGGCACCCGAAGGGCTGGCAGCTGTTCCAGGACCTCGTCGCCTACATGCGCCGGCGGCTCCGGGATGACTATGCCGAGGTCAACGCGCCGCAGATCCTCGACAAGTCGCTGTGGGAAATCTCCGGTCACTGGGGCTGGTACAAGGAAAACATGTTCGCCGTGCAGTCTGCCGGCGACGAGGCCGAGGACAAGCGCATCTTCGCGCTGAAGCCGATGAACTGCCCCGGCCACGTGCAGATCTTCAAGCACGGCCTGAAGTCCTACCGCGACCTGCCGATCCGGCTCGCCGAATTCGGCGCGGTCCACCGCTACGAACCGTCGGGCGCCATGCACGGCCTGATGCGCGTGCGCGGCTTCACCCAGGACGACGCGCACATCTTCTGCACCGAGGAGCAGATGGCCGCCGAGTGCCTGAAGATCAACGACCTGATCCTGTCGGTCTATTCGCACTTCGGCTTCGACGAGATCATGGTCAAGCTCTCCACCCGTCCGGAAAAGCGGGTCGGCTCGGATGCGCTGTGGGACCACGCCGAGGAGGTGATGACCCGGGTGCTGGGGCAGATCGCCGAAAGCTCCGGCGGCCGGATCAAGACCGGGATCAACCCGGGCGAGGGCGCCTTCTACGGCCCGAAGTTCGAATACACCCTGAAGGACGCCATCGGCCGCGAGTGGCAGTGCGGCACCACCCAGGTCGACTTCAACCTGCCGGACCGCTTCGGCGCCTTCTACGTCGACAAGGACAGCGACAAGAAGACCCCGGTGATGATCCACCGCGCGATCTGCGGCTCGATGGAGCGGTTCCTCGGCATCCTGATCGAGAACTTCGCCGGCCATTTCCCGCTGTGGCTCTCGCCGGTACAGGTGGTGGTGGCGACCATCACCTCCGAAGCCGACGATTACGCGCAGAGGGTGCACGAGCGCCTGCGCAAGGCGGGCGTCCGCTCGGAAATCGACCTGCGCAACGAGAAGATCAACTACAAGGTCCGCGAGCACAGCCTCGCCAAGGTCCCGCTGATCTTCGTCTGCGGCAAGCGCGAGGCCGAGGAGTCCGGCATCAACGTCCGCCGCCTCGGCTCTCAGCATCCGAAAGCGATGACGCTGGACGAGGCGGTGGCAATGGTGGTGGCCGAGACCGTGCCGCCGGATCTGGTCGAGGCGTGACGAGGGCGCGCCACAGACGGCCTGAGGAAAGTGCGGCAGACGAGGCGACGTGTGATCACACTCAGCCTCTCCGCCGTCATTGCCGGGCTTGACCCGGCGACCCGCTGGCCTTTCCGCAGGGAACGACGGATCAGGCTCCGAAAGCCTGTCTCTCCATCGGGCGGTTTGCGATGTCGCATGGCCATGGGGTCGCCGGGGCAAGCCAGGCGATGACGGTGGAGGGGAAGAGCCACGACAGCGCCGCAGTCCTTGTCGGACACGGGGAGAAACGAGCGACCCTCAGTCCATCTCGCTGGACGTGTCGAGGTCGCTGGTCAGCACCTCGACGTCGCCGTTCGAGCCGGCCTTCACCTCGAAATCGCGCGAATAGACCGACTGGTCGTGCTTGGCGACGACGGTGTAGCCGCCCGAGGCGAGCACGAAGGTGGGGAAGGCGCCGATGCCTTCGGTGACGATGTCGCCGCCCGGCGTCAGCACCGACCAGCGGGTGTCGGCGATCGCCTCGCCGCCCGGCGCGTTGACGAGCTTCAGCGTCACCTCGGCGGCGTTCTGTTCCAGCTCCAGTTCCGTGAGCTTGCCGGCCTGCACGTCGATGTCGGCCCGCACCGTCGCGTTGACCTCGCCGTAGCGGCTGACGATGTGGTAGCGACGGGCCGGCAGGCGCACGATCTCGCCGGCCGGGATGTCCTCGGCCACGACCCGGCGCTCGCCCACCTCGTTGTAATCCATCATGTAGACGTCGAAGCGCAGCTTTTCGGAAGAGATCTGCTCCTCGTCGGCGTTGCGCGCCGCCAGCCGCAGGCCGCCGGCGTTCAGCACGGCGGATTCGCGTTCGATGCCGCCATCGACCACCGCGTGGATCGTGGTCGAGGCATAGCCGAAGTCGCAGTGGACGAGATAACTGCCGGGATCGAGCTCGAAGCTGTGCTCGCCGCCTTCGGCCGAGCCGACCAGCGGCAGCTTGCCGTCTGCGCCGGGGTCGGCCCCGTAGACCCGCCAGACGACGCCGCTGGCGATCGGCGCGCCGTCCTCGGTGAGGCGGGCGGAGACGAGCAGTTCGGGCTTCTTCAGCGGCGATTCGAGCTGAAGCCCCTGCAGCGGGTCGTCCGTGGACGGCGCGTAGGGCAGGGCGGCCGGATTGGTCCGGCTCGGAAACTCGAAGGCGCCGCCTTCGCCGGGCGAGGGTGGCCGGGCCGGCTCGATCGGGTCGGGGCCGAGGATCAGCGGGCCAACGCCCTGCGGCGCAAAGCCGGGCATCCGCGTCTCCGGGATGCCACCATCGTTGCCGAAACCGCCGAAACCGCCGGGGCCGCCGCCCAGACTTCCACCCGGTCCACCGAGGCCGCCACCCGGACCACCGCCGGGCCCGCCGAACTGCTGGGCGTTCGCCGGCAGCGGGGCGAGCGCAAGCATGACAACAAGCAGCGCAGGCGCGAGGGGCGCACGCAAGGGCGAGGCCGCCGTTCGGGCTGCCGCAGTGCCGTGGGAGATGTGACCGGAGACGTGCCTGAAACACATGTTGTCTTCAATCGTCAAAATTGATGGCAAATTCAAGCCCGTCTGCATCGCCTGATGCGACCTGTCCGAAATGCTCCACTGGCGGAGGACCGGGCCTTCCCCCTATATCGGCAAACGACAGCCTGCCTGCGCGTCGCCCGGCCGCAGACCGACCCTTCCTGACGGAGCCTTCCGACCCATGACAGATGCCCTCGACCTGCTTTCGACCCGGCGCTCCATCTCTGCCCCCTTCCTCGCCGAACCCGGACCGGACGCGGACCAGCTCGACACGCTGCTGACCATCGCCTCGCGCGTTCCCGACCACGGCAAGCTCGCGCCCTGGCGCTTCATCCTCTATCGCGGCGATGCCCGCCGGGCTGCCGGCGAGGCGCTCGCGGCCCTGCTGGTTGCCCGCGATCCGGCCACCGAGACACGGCGTCTCGACGAGGAGCGCGGCCGTTTCGCGCGCGCCCCGCTCGTGGTCGGCGTCGTCAGCCGCGCGGCCGAGCATGTGAAGATCCCGGTCTGGGAGCAGCAGCTGTCCGCGGGCGCCGCGGCGATGAACCTCGTCACGGCCGCCCACGCCATGGGCTTTGCCGCCCAGTGGGTCAGCGAATGGTGCGCCTACGACGCCGAGGCCGCCGCGATCCTCGGCCTGCGCGCCGGCGAACGCTTCGCCGGCTTCGTCCACATCGGCACGCCGACCGTGCCGCCGCAGGACCGGCCGCGCCCGGCGCTGGACGAGATCGTCACCGACTGGGTGCCCGCCTGATGTTCTACGATCCGCGCCACGAGCCGCACGGGCTGCCGCATGATCCGTTCCACGCCATCGTCGTGCCGCGTCCGATCGGCTGGATCTCCACGCGCGCGGCGACGGGCGTCGCCAACCTTGCGCCCTACAGCTTCTTCAACGCCTTCTCCACGAACCCCTATATCGTCGGCTTTTCCAGCACGGGCCGGAAGGACACGATCGCCAACGTCGAGGCGACCGGCGCCTTCGTCTGCAATCTGGCGACCTTCGACCTGCGCGCGGCGATGAACGCCTCGTCGGCGCCGGTCGGGCCGGAGGTCGACGAGTTCGTGCTCGCCGGCCTGACGGCGGTGCCCTCGCGTCTCGTCGCGGCGCCGCGGGTGGCGGAGGCGCGGGTCGCCCTCGAGTGCCTCCACACCGGGACCATCCCCCTGCGCGATGCCGCCGGGGGCCGCGAGCGGGCATGGCTGGTGCTCGGCGAGGTGGTCGGCATCCACATCGACGATTCGATTCTGAAGGACGGCATGATCGACACGGCGGCGCTGATGCCGATCGCGCGTCTCGGTTACCGCGACTATGCGGTCGTCGACCGGGTGTTCGCGATGGACCGGCCGAAAGCCTGAGACCGGCGCATTTTCAAGGTCATGTCCCGGCGCTGCACGGGCAGCGTCTTGGTGGAGCTGTCCGCAACACTACGCACACCCGGCAGATTTTGCCGGGTGAAATCGCGGAATTAAGATCTCGTTAACCATGATGGCCGATGCTCCCGGTAACGAAACCCGTCCCGGGGGGCCGGTGCCATGAAGCCGATTTTCAGCGAGCTCTACACGTCGACTCCGTCGACCGCCGGTCGAAAGTCGGCGGCGACCGTCGCCTCGCGCATCGACCAGGCCTTCGAGACCGCCGGCGACACCGATGTCGGCAGTCGCATCGCCCAGGCCTTCGACGCCGCGAGCGACAGCACCGGCACCTCCTTCGAATATCTGGTCAAGACCGCCCAGCGCGAATCCGCGATGAACCCGGAGGCGAAGGCCAGGACCTCCTCGGCCACGGGCCTGTTCCAGTTCATCGAGAGCACCTGGCTGGAGACGCTGAAGAAATCCGGCGAGGAACTCGGTCTCGGCCGCTTCGCCGACCAGGTCACCGTCACCGAGAGCGGCAAGTACACGGTCGCCGATCCCAAGCTGCGCCAGGAAATCCTCGCCCTGCGCAAGGATCCGGAAATCTCCTCGATGATGGCCGGGGCACTCACCCGCCAGAACGCCCAGTTCCTCAACGGCCGGATCGGCCGCGAGCCGAGCGACGGCGAACTCTACATCGCCCATTTCCTCGGGGCCGGCGGCGCCGCCAAACTGATCCGTCTGGCGGAAAGCGCGCCGGAGATGGACGCCGCGCAGGTCTTTTCCAAGCAGGCCGCCGCGAACCGCAGCATCTTCTATGAAAAGGACGGCTCCGGCCGCTCGGTCGCCGAGGTCTACGACCGGCTGGTGACGAGCCACGATTCGCCGACGCGGACCATGCTCGCGGCCATGCCGAAGGCCGGCGAGACCACCGCGGCGACGGCCTACGCCGACTCCAACACCGGCACGGACGGCACCGCCGCCTCGCGGGTGGCCTCCGGCTGGCGCGCGGCCGATCCGGACGCTGCCTTCGACGCCCTGTTCCGCAACGACGGCGGCGCGGCGGTGCCGCTCGCCTCCGCCTTCTGGAAGGGCTTCGCCGCGACCCCGGGCCTGTTCGCGCTGGCCGTTGCCGAGGACGATGCCGCGGCCACCGCCGCCGCCGTGCCCGGCCCGCTCTCCACCTCGCCCTCGCTGGTCAGCCATTCGGCCGTCGCTGCCGGCATCCCGGCCGACGCGCCGCTCGATCTCGGCCAGTTCCTGAAGCCCGAAGCGCGCCGCCGCATCTGAGTTCGGCGGGCCACGGGCCGGCGCCGACATGGTCAACAAGTCCTTCTCGGGCATGGTGAACCACTCGTTAAGACCCCTCATGACATTCTCGCAGCATGACGAGGCGCCCGGGTGACGGGCAGGTTCGGGGTGTGCGCGTGAAGCTCGTGCGACAGTACCTCAAGTGGATGGAAACGGCCCCGGCCGTGCGACGCGCCGAGGCGGTGTGGCCGCTGGTGCGCGCCTATTTCACCGTCGAGATGCCGGAGGAGGAGCGCGAGGCGATCGAGGCGGCGATGACCGTCCTGCTCGACGACCGCAGCCCCGACGTACGCCGTGCCCTTGCCGAGGCGCTGGCCATCCAGCCTGACGCCCCGCGCCACCTGATCATCGCCCTCGTGCAGGACCAGCCCGACGTCGCCATCGCGGTGCTCGGCCGCTCGCCGCTGCTGATGGATGCCGAACTGATCGATGCGGTCGCAACCGGAACGCCGGACGTGCAGACCGCCATCGCCCGCCGGCCGCGGGTGTCCAGCCCGGTGTCGGCCGCCATCTGCGAGGTCGGCGGTCTGGACTCCGTCAAGGCGCTGGTCGGAAATCCCGGCGCGGCCATCGCCCAGATCAGCTTCCGCCGTGCCGTGGAACGCTGGGGCCGCGCGGAGGACCTGCGCCGGCTGCTGTTTGCCCGCCGCGACCTGCCGATCGCCGCCCGTCAGGCCCTCATCCGCATCCTCACCGAACAGATCGGCGAACGCGCCCGCGACGACGGCAGCATGCCCGAACGCCGCGTCGACACCCTCATCCGCGATGCCTGCGACAAGGCGACGATCGCGCTTCTCGACGGGGCGGCCGAGTCCGATCTCGTCGCGCTGGTGGAGCATCTGCGCGTCAGCGGCCAGCTGTCCACGTCGCTGCTGGTGCGCGGCATGTGCGCCGGCCACATCCGCTTCTTCGAGGCAGCATTGGCCAGCCTTGCCGACATGCCGGCACCCAAGGTCTATGCCATCCTGCTCGACGGTCGCGAGGCGAGCCTGCTGGCCCTGTTCGAGCGGGCCTCGCTGCCCGAGCGGGCCTTCCCCGCCTTCGTGGCGGCGCTGGAGGTCTGGCGCGATCTCGACTACGACGCGCGGCCCGGCGACCGCTTCCGCTTCTCGCGGCGGATGCTGGAACGGATCCTGACGCGCTACCAGGACTTCTCCCACTCCGATCTCGACGACCTGCTGGCGATGCTGCGCCGCCTTGCCGCCGATGCGGCCCGCGAAGCGGCGCGCGGCTATGTCTCGGAAGTCGTGCGCGAGGATGCCGTCGTGCGCCTGATGCCGGCCGCCGCCGAGGAGCGGATGGCCGACAACGACGACGACATGGACCTCGAAGCCGGATCGAACGAGAACGTCTACGACGACGACGCCGACGACATGGATGCCGACGATTTCGTCCCGTCTCCGGGCGATCATCGGCGCGCCGCCAGCGCGGCCGCCTGAGAGGGCAGTCCGAGGCTGTTCCTGACGGGGGAGGTTTCCCGCGTGGTCGCCGCCGTCAGGCGCGGGACTGGGCGGCGGTGATGAATTCGCGGGTCACGTCGGTGAGGCGGGAGGCGAGGGCGGCACCGATCCGGTTGCTCTCGTCGCGGGCGTCCTCGCGCACGATCGCCCGCATCGCATCCACATGCTGGTTGATCAGCATTTCCGGGATCGCCTGCCCTGCGGGGAGTTCCTCGAACAGCGCGCAGAGGCTCGCCGCGACGGTCGCGGCCAGCGGAAAGCCGAGCGTCGCGCCCTGGCCCTTGATGTCGTGGACCCGGCGGTAGAAGGCTTCGCGCGCCTCGTCGTCCTGCATGCCCGTCTCGCCGACCTTGGTCCAGGCCGCCTCGAGCATCTCGATCTCGTCCTCGATCCAGATCCGGAAGCTGCCGGACAGCTTCTGCATCGCGGCCTCGGCGCGGGCCACCGGATCGTCGCCGGGCGCGCGCGTGGGCATCTCGCGGCATTTCTTGCGCAGGTCGACCACCGCCGGAATGCGCTCGCCGGTGTCCGCCGCAGCGGTGCTCGCAGCCTTCGCCATATTCGTTGCCGGCGGCGACCGCCGTCCCCTCTTGATCACTGTCCGAAGACTAGCCGAGCCCCTTTAACAGGGCTCTAATGGGGACGGCCGATCCGAAGGCGGGATCGCGTCAGTGATCGAACTGCTCGTTGAGGATCCGCTCGTCCCAGCTGTGGTCGTGATCGAACAGGATCAGGCTCTTCTGCTCGGCGTCCTCGCGGATGCTGACGTTCTTGACGCGGCGGATCTCGGTATGGTCGGCCACCGCGCTCACCGGCCGCTTTTCCGGCTCGAGGATCTCGATGTCCACCTTCGCCCGATTCGGCAGGATCGCGCCGCGCCAGCGCCGCGGCCGGAACGGGCTGATCGGCGTCAGCGCGAGCAGGGGGGCGTTGATCGGCAGGATCGGCCCGTGGGCGGAGAGGTTGTAGGCGGTGGAGCCGGCCGGAGTCGCGACGATGATGCCATCGCAGATCAGCTCTTCCAGCCGCACCCGGTCGTCGACCGTCACCCGCAGCTTGGCGGCCTGGTAGATCTGCCGCAGCAAGGCCACCTCGTTGATCGCCTTGGCCTGATGCACGACGCCGTTCATGTCGGTCGCCGTCAGGATGAGGGGATGAACCTCCGTGACGACCGAGGCGCGCAGGCGCTCGCGCAGGTCGGAACTTGCATAGTCGTTCATCAGGAAGCCGACCGAGCCCCGGTTCATGCCGTAGAGCGGCTTGCCGGTGTTCATGAAGGTGTGCAGCGACTGCAGCATCATGCCGTCGCCGCCGAGCACGACGATATAGTCCGCCTGATCGCGCGGGACGACGCCATAGAGCTCTTCCAGCTGGCGCTTGGCCGTCCGGGCCTCCTCGGTGCGGGCCGCAAGGAAGGCGATCCGCTCCGTTCCACCGTTGCTTGCGACGCCCATGATCCCTCTTATCGCCGCCTCCGGCTGCACTGGCGCTGTGCCAGACGGCCCTGCGGGCGCTACCATGGCCCAGACCCCCCGCGAAGGCAAAGGCGAAAACCGTGCAGCGGCACGGCGCCGCTCCCGCCACGCGGCGGAATGGCGCCTGCGGCATCATCCAGCGCAAGTGATTGATCGGCGCGGCGAAAATCTGCTGGAAGCGCCCTGCCACCGGTCGCCCGCCCGCGACGTTCCCTCAGATCCGGGATCAAGGCGGCGCACGCCGGCCGGGGCGCTTTGCATTCTCCGCCGCGATTGCCTAAATCAGGCCGGCCCCGCATTCGCCCCGTGCGCCGCGGACAGGACCGCCCGCCCGGCCGCCGCCCAGCCGGGCGCTTTGGCCGCGCAGCAGATGGAGACCGATCCGATGAACCGTTCCCTGGTCCGCGCGAGCGCGATCGCCCTTGCCGCCGCGCTCGGGTTCGCCATGCCGGCGCATGCCGCCGAACGCACCCTGCCGTCCTCGCAGGCGGAGATCCAGCTCTCCTTTGCGCCCGTGGTGAAGCAGGTGGCACCCGCCGTGGTCAACGTCTACGCGACACGCGAGGTCGCCGCGCGCGCCTCGCCGCTGTTCGACGATCCCTTCTTCCGCCAGTTCTTCGGCCGCGATCCGCGCCAACAGCTGCAGCCGCAGCGGCGCCAGCAGAATTCGCTCGGGTCGGGCGTGATCGTCGATCCGTCCGGCATCATCATCACCAACAACCACGTGATCGCCGACGGCACCGAGGTGAAGATCGCGCTCGCCGACCGCCGCGAGTTCGAGTGCGACGTCATCCTGAAGGACAAGGAACTCGATCTCGCCGTGCTGAAGATCCGCGATCCGCGCGGCGATCTGCCCTCGGTGCCGATCGGCGAATCCGATGCGCTGGAGGTCGGCGACATCGTGCTGGCCATCGGCAATCCCTTCGGCGTCGGCCAGACCGTGACCCAGGGCATCGTGTCGGCGCTGGCCCGCACCCGCGTCGGCATCGCCGACTACCAGTTCTTCATCCAGACCGACGCGGCCATCAACCCCGGCAACTCCGGCGGCGCGCTGATCGACATGAGCGGCACCCTCGTCGGCATCAACACCGCGATCTTCTCGCGTGGCGGCGGCTCCAACGGCATCGGCTTTGCCATTCCGTCGGACATGGTCAAGGTCGTGCTCGAATCGGCCAAGCGCGGCAGCACGGTGCAACTGCCCTCGATCGGCGTGGACATGCAGCCGGTCACCGCCGAGATCGCCGAAAGCCTCGGTCTTGACCGCCCGACCGGCGTGCTGATTGCGACTCTCGATCCCGGCGGCCCGGCCGAGAAGGCCGGTCTCCAGCCCGGCGACCGCATCGTCAGCGTTGGCGGCGTCGAGGTGTCGGACCCGCGCGAATTCAACTATCGCCTCGCCACCATCGGCGTCGGCAACGTCGCCGACATCGAGATCGACCGCGACGGCCGCATCGACCACCTGAAGATCACGCTGCAGGCGCCCAAGAAGGTGGAGCGGCCGCAGGAGGTACGTGTCCAGGTGCGCGGTCCCTTCGCGGGAACGACGATCGCCGACGTCACCCCGGGGATTGCCCGCGAACTCGGCGTTCCCGGCGAGCCCTCCGGCGTGCTGGTGACGCGGATCGATCCGCGCTCGCCGGCGGCACGGGTCGGCATCGCGCCGGGCGACGTGGTGCTGGCGATCAACGGCGAGGAGGTGGTCACGACCGCCGACTTCATGCGCCTTGCCCAGACCTCGCCGCTGCTGTGGCGCGTCACCGTCAACCGTCAGGGCCGGGTCATCCGCATGGCCTTCCGATGAGCGACCTGTTCTCGGGCGGCCTGCCGCCGGCGCGCAAACCGGGCGAGGGGACCGGCACGGGGCCGGCCCCGGCCGCGTCCGCCGACGCGCCCCGGCCGCTCGCCGACCGGCTGCGCCCGGGAAAGCTTGCCGAGATCGTCGGTCAGGATCACCTCGTCGGGCCGCAGGGCACCATCACCCGGATGCTGCGCTCCAGCAGCCTCGGCTCGCTCATCCTCTGGGGCCCGCCGGGCACCGGCAAGACCACGGCCGCCCGGCTGCTTGCCCGCGAGACCGATCTCGCCTTCGACCAGATCTCGGCGATCTTTTCCGGCGTCGCCGACCTCAAGAAGGTGTTCGAGACGGCGCGCATGCGCCGGGCGAACGGACGCGGCACGCTTCTGTTCGTCGACGAGATCCACCGCTTCAACCGCGCCCAGCAGGACAGCTTCCTGCCGGTGATGGAGGACGGCACCGTCACCCTCGTCGGCGCGACAACGGAAAACCCGTCCTTCGAGCTCAACGCCGCGCTTCTGTCGCGGGCCCATGTGATGGTGTTCCATGCGCTGGGGCCCGAGGCGATCGAGGCCCTGTTTGCCCGCGCCGAAGAGGCGATCGGCCGGCCGCTGCCGCTCGACGCGGGCGCCGCGCGGCGCTGGCGCGGATGGCCGACGGCGACGGGCGCGCGGCGCTGACGCTTGCCGAAGACGTGTGGCGCGCGGCGGGCGAGGGCGAGACCTTCGACGCGGCCATGCTGCAGGAGATCGTGCAGCGGCGCGCGCCGGTCTACGACAAGGCGGCGGACGGCCACTACAATCTCATTTCGGCCCTGCACAAGTCGGTGCGCGGCTCCGATCCGGACGCGGCGCTCTACTATCTCTGCCGCATGCTCGATGCCGGCGAGGACCCGCTCTACCTGGCGCGGCGCATCATCCGCATGGCGGTGGAGGACATCGGCCTTGCCGATCCGCAGGCGCTGGTGCAGGCGAATGCCGCCCGCGATGCCTACCAGATGCTCGGCAGCCCGGAAGGCGAACTCGCCATCGCCCAGGCGGTGGTCTATGTGGCGAGCGCGCCGAAATCCAATGCGCTCTACACCGCCTACAAGGCCGCCACGAGGGCCGCCAAGGAAAGCGGCTCCCTGCTCCCGCCCAAGCACATCCTCAACGCCCCGACCAAATTGATGAAGTCGGAAGGCTACGGCGACGGTTACCGCTACGACCACGACGAGCCGGACGCTTTTTCCGGCCAGAACTATTTCCCCGAGAAGCTCGGCCGCCAGAGTTTTTACCGTCCGGTCGAGCGCGGCTTCGAGCGCGATCTCGCCAAGCGCATGGACTTCTGGGCCCGGCTGCGCCGCGAGCGCGGCGAGGACTGATCGCGCCGGTCAGTTGCCCGCCCGGTCACGGTCTTCGGCAAGGGTATGCGCGACAATGGCGTTGGCGTGACCATGTCCCATCCCGTGCTGCTCCTTCAGCATGGCGACGAGCTCCATGTGTCTGGCAGGCAGGGCCGAACGGACCAGCGCCTTCCAGTCGGCAATCGGCCGGCCGTAGGTCTTCTCGATCGAGGGAAAGTAGGACGCCGGGCCCTTGATCTTCTCGTCGCTCATGAAGGCAGATCCTCGCTGTGTTCGTTCTTCCGGCCAGTTGGAACGCTCTCTGCGTGTTCGAAGGCATCCCGGAACCCGGCCGACGACACCTTGCCGAGGATCCGCATCAGCGCCGCCGCGTCCTCCTCGCCGACCAGCGTCTCGAAGCGCCGCTGTGCCTTCCGCCACATCGCCTCGGCCTCGGACAGCCGGGCGACGCCCGTCTCCGTGAGCGAGACCCGCCGCACGCGCCGATCCTTCGGATCCGGCGCCAGCGTCACCAGCCCGTCGCGCAGGAGCGGCTTCAGCGTGTGGCCGAGCGCGGAAAGGTCCATCACCAGCGCCGCCGCCAGCGGCTGGAGGGCCGGGCTGCCCGTGCGGCTGATCTGCGCCAGCAGCGAGAACTGCGTGCCGCGCAGGCCGCTCGGCCCGATCGCGTCGTCGTAGAGCTGGCCGAGCTGGCGCGCGGCGCGGCGCACGGCGCTGTTGGCGCACAGCGCCCAGACACCGCAGGTCAACGCCGTCTCGTCGCCGGCGCTGCTCCCCGAAACGTCCTTCGTTGCGTCGGTCGTCACATCATCCTCGAGATTTTGTCATTCCGTGAAGCTTGCCACGGCAGCACGCACTCTTGCCATCCACCGTGATCCGGATTATTGGTGGCATATACCAATAAATGAGCCCCGCAAAGGACCATCCCATGAGCACTTCGGCAAACTCCCTCGGTACCGCTCTCGTCACCGGCGCCTCGTCCGGCATCGGTGCCGTCTATGCCGATCGCCTCGCGCACCGCGGCTACGATCTCCTCCTCGTCGCCCGCAACGGCGAGCGCCTTGCCGCGCTGGCCGATCGCCTGTCCGCCGAGACCGGGGTGAAGGCCGAGGTTCTGACGGCCGACCTTTCCTCGCGTGCCGATCTTGGCCGGGTGGAGCAGCGCCTGCGGGACGATGCGGCCATCACCATGATCGTCAACAACGCCGGCTTCGGCGAAATGGACGGCCTGCTGCAGAGCGACACCGGGGCGCTTGACTCCATGATCGACGTCAACGTGGTGGCGGTGAACCGGCTGGCGGTCGCGGCGGCGCAGACCTTTGCGCCGCGCGGCAGCGGGGCGATCATCAACATTGCTTCGGTGGTCGCGCTGATTCCGGAGCGGGTCCACGGCACCTACAGCGCCACCAAGGCCTTCGTGCTGACCCTGACCCAGGCGATCCACGCCAACGTTGCCGAACGCGGCGTGAAGGTGCAGGCCGTGATGCCGGGAGTCACCCGCACCGCATTCTTCGAGCGGGCAGGCGGCTCGGTCGATGCGCTGCCGCCGGAGATGGTGATGGACGTCAACGATCTGGTTGACGCGGCGCTGGCCGGCTTCGATCAGGGCGAACTCGTCACCATCCCGTCGCTGCCCGATGCCGGCGAATGGGAGACCCTGACGCAGGCCCGGGCCGCGATGGCGCCGAACCTGTCGCTGCGCACGCCGGCGGCGCGGTATCTCCACCGCGGTTGATGCGGCCTGACACCCTTCGGACGGCGGCCGAACTCCGGCCGCCGATCCGCTGTCCACCGGAGGAACCGGCAGCGGGGCAGACCTTACAGGTCGATGATCGGCGCAAATCCTCCGAAGATCATCCGCTTGCCGTCGAACGGCATGCCCTTGCCGTATTCTTCCATCGCGGGATCGGTCATCAGCGCCTGCATGGCTGCGTCGCGCACCTCCTTGGACGGATACTCGACCCAGCTGAACACCACCGTCTCGCCGTCCTCGGCCTGCACCGACCGGCGGAAATCGGTCAGCTTGCCGTCCGGAACGTCATCGCCCCAGCACTCCACCACCCGCGTCGCGCCGCGTTCCTTGAGCCAGACCGCGAACTGGCTGGCGAAGGTCCTGTAGACCTCCTTGTTTTCGGTCGGGACGGCGACGACGAAGCCATCGACATAGGACATTGCTTCTCTCCCTTCTGGTCGGCAATCCGGCTGGAAAGTCCGCATGGGGCCTCGCCCCGCATGCTTGACTGAAAAGTTGATATCAACATAATTGATCCATGTCAAAACCGATTCCCTTCGAGACCACGATCGAGGTGCGTGACGCCTGCCTCTGCCTGCATCTGCAGCGGGCGGCGCGGGTGGTGGCGCGCGTGTTCGACGATGCCTTCCGCCCTCACGGGCTGACCAGCGGTCAGTTCTCGCTGCTGATGTCGCTGAACCGGCCCGAGCCGCCGCCGATCGGCGCGGTGGCGCAGCTTCTGGCGATGGACCGCACCACGCTCACCGCCGCCCTGAAGCCGCTGGAGCGTGACGGCCTGCTGCGGGTGATTGCCAACCCCGCCGACCGGCGCTCGCGTCTGCTGGTCCTCACGGATGAGGGGAGGGAGCGTCTCGCCGCGGCCGTGCCGGTGTGGCGGGAGACGCACCGCCGGATCGAGGCCGACCTGCCAGGTGATGCGGACGGACTGCGCCTCGCGCTCGTGGCGCTGTCGAAGGTCACCTAGCCGTTCCGGCTGATGTATGCTGAGGTCCGAAGGTGACACCGGGACGCCCTGAGACTCCAGCCCGTGAAGGAGATGCCGAGATGACCGGCACGACGCAGGTGACGCCCTTCCTGATGTTCGAGGCCGCGCCGAGGAGGCGCTCGACTTCTATGTGACCGTGGTGCCGGGCAGCCGGATCGAGTGGGTCCGGCGCTACGGTCCGCAAGGACCGGGGCCGCATGGGTCGGTGATGCTGGCGCGGGCGGTGATTGGGGGCCTGCCGGTGCTGGCGAGCGACAGCTTCGTGTCGCACGCCTTCAGCTTCACGCCCTCGCTGTCGCTGTTCACCGACTGCACCGACGCCGAGCAACTGGACCGGATCGTCGCGGCGCTCGGGGAGGGCGGTACGGAACTGATGCCCGCTGGCGACTACGGCTTCAGTCGCCGCTTTGCCTGGGTCAACGACCGCTTCGGCGTCTCGTGGCAGGTGAACCTTCCATGAGAGACCGTCGCGGAGGTCACAATCCCATGCAGAGATACTTGATCTCCAGATAGTCCTCGATGCCGTATTTCGAGCCCTCGCGCCGAGGCCCGACTGCTTGACGCCGCCGAAGGGGGCCTCGGCGGTGGAGATCAGCCCGGTGTTGATGCCGACGATGCCGTATTCCAGCTTCTCGCCGACCCGCCAGACCCGGCCGATGTCGCGCGAGTAGAAATAGGAGGCAAGGCCGAATTCGGTGTCGTTGGCGAGCCGGATCGCCTCGTCCTCGGTCGAGAAGCGGATCAGCGGGGCGAGGGGCCCGAAGGTCTCCTCCCGCGAGACGATCATCTCCGGCGTGACATCAGCCACCACCGCCGGGGCGATGAAGTTGCCGCCGAGCGAGTTGCCGCCGGTCAGCACGGTGGCGCCCTTGGCCACCGCGTCGTCGAGATGCTCGCGCACCTTGGCGACGGCCTTCTCGTCGATCAGCGGGCCGAGGGTGACGCCCGCGTCGAAGCCGTTGCCGACCTTGAGCTTCTTCACCGCCGCCACTAGCTTTTCGGCAAAGGCGTCATAGACGCCGGCCTGCACGTAGATGCGGTTGGCGCAGACGCAGGTCTGGCCGTTGTTGCGGAATTTCGCCACCATCGCCCCCTCGACCGCCTTGTCGAGATCGGGGTCGTCGAAGACGATGAAGGGCGCGTTGCCGCCAAGCTCGAGGCTGAGCTTCTTGATCGTGTCGGCGCTCTGGCGCATCAGCACGCGGCCGACCTCGGTGGAGCCGGTGAAGCTGATCTTCTGCACGATCGGGCTTGCGGTCATCACCCCGCCGATCGCCCTGGCGTCGCCGGTGACGATGTTGAGAACGCCCGGCGGCAGGCCGGCTTCCTCCGCCAGCACTGCCATGGCCAGCATGGAATAGGGCGTCTGGCCGGCGGGTTTCGCCACCATGGTGCAGCCGGCGGCCAGGGCCGGGCCGGCCTTGCGGGCCAGCATGGCGTTGGGGAAATTCCACGGCGTGATCGCGGCGGTGACGCCGATCGGCTGCTTGATCGCGACGATCCGCCGGTCGCCCCACGGCGAGGGGATCGTGTCGCCATAGACCCGGCGGCCTTCCTCGGCGAACCACTCGATGAAGCTGGCGCCATAGAGGACCTCGCCGCGCGCCTCGGGCACCGGCTTGCCCTGTTCGGCGGTCATGATTCTCGCCAGATCGTCGGCGTGGGCCACCATCAGGTCGGCCCAGCGCTTGAGGATCACCGCGCGCTCCTTCGCGCTGGTCGCCGCCCAGCCCGGAAAGGCCGCCGCGGCCGCGTCGATCGCCTGCGTCGTCTCGTCCGCGCCCATCTTCGGCACGCTGCCGATCGCCGCGCCCGTCGCCGGATCGACCACCGTCTCGGTCGCGCCGCTCGCCGCGTCGCGCCAGCTTCCGCCGATCACGGCCTGCTCGCGGAAAAGGTCGGTGCGGGAAAGGGAAAGCGTCATCGTCGTCTCCGTCGCGGATCACGGCGCCGCGCCAGGGCGGCTTCGGAGGGGGAACGGATCACGGAAGCCGTGGTTCCGCAAGAGGCGTGGGCGACGGAGCGGACGCGTGTCTCTTGAAAATGTACGGTAAATTGACGTACATTGAGGCGCAAGGAGAGTGATCATGTCGCAAGAATCCCGCACCGCGCGCATCGAAGCCCGCATCGCGCCGGAGACGCTGGCCATCGTCAAGCGCGCCGCCGAGATGGAAGGGCGCAGCGTCAGCGATTTCATCGTGTCTGCCGCGCAGGATGCGGCGCGGCGCACCATCGAGGATCATGCCGTCATTCGCCTGTCTGTCGAAGATCAGGCGCGCTTCGTCGACCTGCTTCTCGATCCGCCGGAACCTTCCGATGCGTTGCGTCGCGCGAAGGAAGCCCATGAGGCGCTGATCGTGGAGACGCGATAGCCGTGCCGTTCATCATCGAGGCGCTGGCGTCCCGGCATGACCGGAAGGGCTTTTCCTGCGGCGTCCCGCCGCTCGACCGCTATCTGAAGGAACAGGCCGGTCAGGACATCAAGCGGCGCGCAGCGCTTTGCTACATTGCGCACGAGCCGGAATCGGACCGCATCGCCGGCTATTACACGCTTTCGGCGGGCGACGTCGCCTTGCAGGATATTCCCGACGACGTCGCCCGCCGTCTGCCGCGCTATCCGGTCGTTCCTGTTGCCCGGGTCGGACGGCTTGCCATTGATACGGAGTTTCAGGGCAAGCGTCTTGGCGCGGCGATGCTGTGGGATGCCGCGCAGAAGGCCATGCGCGCGGAATTGGGTGTCTTCGCACTGGCTGTGGATGCCAAGGACGAGCAGGCGGCAGCGTTCTATCGACATTCGGGCTTCATCGCCTTGCAGCCGAATTCGCTTCGGCTGTTTCTGCCACTTCAGACGATCGCAAGCTTGCGATGAACGGATGATGATCGCGGCCGGCCGCGGATGCCAGAAGAAAGCCAGCCGCGCCGTTTCCGGCCGATTCCGCCTTCCGCCATAGCCAATCGCCCACCGCGCATGCTATTTGCGGGCGAAATCGCTGCTAAGCCGCGAACGGAAATCGTCTTGTCTCCACTCCACATCGCCCTCGTCGCCGCCGGCGGCGCTCTTGGCTCCGTCCTGCGCTATGCCTTCGGCATTGCCGCGACGCGCCTTCTCGGTCCGAACCTTCCCTTTGGAACCTTCGGCGTCAACGTGATCGGTTCCTTCGTCATGGGTGTGTTCATCGGCCTGTGGGCGCTGAAGTTCTCCGGCACGGAGGCCGTGCGCCTGTTCGTGGCGGTCGGCCTCCTCGGCGGCTTCACCACCTTCTCGTCCTTCTCGCTCGATGCCGTGACGCTCTACGAGCGCGGCGCCATGGCCACCGCCGCCGGCTATGTGGTCGGATCGGTGATCCTGTCGCTGGCCGCGCTGTTCGCCGGCCTCAGTCTTGCGAGGGCCCTCGCATGAGCGCGCCCTCGATGAAGGTGGAAATGGTGACCGTGGGCAAGGACGAGGCCGGCATGCGCCTCGACCGCTGGTTCAAGGAACACTATCCCGGCCTCGGCTTCGGCCATCTGCAGAAGCTGCTGCGCTCCGGCCAGGTGCGCGTCGACGGCGGCCGGGTCAAGGCCGACAGCCGCGTGCAGCCGGGGCAGGTGGTGCGCGTGCCGCCGCTTCACGCCGGCGACGGCGCCCCCGTGGCCTTCGACGCCTCCGGCGCGCCGATGGCCCGGCCCAAGCAGACGCCGTCCGCCGACGAGGAGCAGTATCTGCGCCAGCTGCTGCTCTACGAGGACGAGCATGTCTTCGTGTTCAACAAGCCCGCCGGCCTTGCCGTGCAGGGCGGCTCGGGCATGACGCGCCACATCGACGGCATGCTGGAAGCCTTCCGCGACCGCAAGGGCGTGAAGCCGCGCCTCGTCCACCGGCTCGACCGCGAAACCTCGGGCTGCCTGCTGGTCGCCCGCTCGCGGCTGGCCGCGGCCACGCTGGCGCGCACCTTCCAGACCCGCTCGGCCCGCAAGATCTACTGGGCGCTGGTCTACGGCGCCCTGAAGCCCAAGCAGGGCAAGATTTCCTCCTATCTCAAGAAGGAGGCGACGCCGGACGGCGAGACGATGCGCATCGCCAGGCATGGCGAGAAGGATGCCCAGCACGCCGTCACCTACTATTCGACCGTGGAGGCGGTGGCGCAGAAATTCACCTGGGTGACCATGAAGCCGGTGACGGGCCGCACCCACCAGCTGCGCGTCCACATGCAGTCGATCGGCCATCCGATCATCGGCGATCCGCGCTATTTCAACATCGAGAACTGGGAATTCCCGGGCGGCATCCAGAACCGGCTGCACCTGCTGGCGCGCCGCCTGACGATCCCGCATCCGGCCGGCGACGGCGTGATCGACGTCACCGCCCCGCTGCCGCCGCACATGATCCAGAGCTGGAACAGCTTCGGCCTCGACGTCGAGCAGCCGGGCAAGGGCGATCCGTCCTTCCCGGAGGATTGAGGGGACCGGAGGATTGAACGGGCCCGCCGATCCGGGTCTTCAGGGTGCGACGTCGTGTCCTGTCGCGCGGGCTGAGCATTGCACCGCGGCGGGTGCGGCGTTACTGATCCGATGGGGAGGAAGCGGCGGCGCGCTGGTCGTGCCCCGCGTCCCGCTTGGGGAAGCAGTGTCCCGCTTGGGCAAACAGTCAAGAGGACGTCAGGGATGAAGAAGATGTTCGCGGCTCTCGTCGCCGGTCTCGTGGCGCTCGCGCCGCTCGCCGCCGCGGCTCACGGGCCGACCCGCCAGAAGGTGACCGAGACCATCGAGATCAACGCGCCGGCCGACAAGGTCTGGGCCGTGGTCGGCAACTTCCAGGACATGAGCTGGCATCCGGCCGTGACGAGCACCGAAGGCACCGGCGGCAACGATGTCGGCGCCAGCCGCAAGCTGACGCTCCAGGGTGGCGGCGTGCTGGAGGAAGGGCTCGAGAAATACGACGCGGCCAAGATGATGCTGTTCTACCGCATCACCAAGGACGACGTGAAGGTGCTGCCCGTCACCAACTATTCCTCGCGCATCACCGTGAAGGACCTCGGCGGCAAGTCCGAGGTGACCTGGTGGGGCGCCTTCTACCGCGGCTATCCCAACAATGACCCGCCGGCCGAGCTCAGCGACGAAGCCGCGCTCAACGCCGTGACCGGCGTCTACAAGAGCGGCCTCGAAGGCCTCAAGAAGAAGCTCGAGAGCGGCACCTGATGGTGGCTCGCGTGCCTTTCCGGCGGTTGGGGGCGGGCCTTGTGCTCGCCCTTTTCGTTTGGGCAGCCGCCGCCCGCGCCGACGAGGCCTTCGTCACCAACCAGCTGTCGGACAGCGTGTCGGTGGTGGACCTCGGCAGCTTCGACGTCGTCGGCACGATCCCCGTGGTCGGCAAGCCGGCCGGGGTGGTCGTGTCCAACGACGGCCGCCGCGCCTATGTGACCAGCCCCGAAGGCCTGTTCGTGTCGGTGATCGACACCGCCGCCCGCAGGGTGATCCACGAGATCCCGGTGGAACACGGCTATCTCGGCATCGCGATCGCCGCCGACGACCGCCGCCTGTTCGTCGCCGACTGGTATCGCCACCGCGTGACGGTGTTCGACACCCAGAGCTTTGCCCGGCTCGCCGACATCGCGGTCGGCAAGTCGCCCTCGGGCATGTGGGTGACCGCCGACGGCAGGCGCCTCGTCACCTGCGACCGCGATTCCGACAGCCTCTCGGTCATCGATCTCGCCACGCTCACGGTCGAGGCCAGCGTGACGGTCGGCGGCCGGCCCTTCGCGGTGACGGTGACCGGCGACGGCCGCACCGCCTTCGTCGCCAATGTCGCGACCGACGACGTCTCGGTGGTGGATCTGACAAGCATGACCGAGGTGACCCGCATTCCGGTCGGCGACACGCCCTATGGCGTCACCATCGCCGGTGGCCACGGCTTCGTCACCGACCAGCACGCCGGCACCATGACCGTGTTCGACGTTGCCGCACGGGCGCCGGTGGAGACCCTCGACATCGGCGGCTTCCCCGAAGGCATCACCGCCAGCCTCGACGGCACGAAGGTCTATGTCGCCAACTGGGACCTCAACACCCTCTCGGAAATCGACGCTTCCACGCGCGAAGTCCTGCGCGAGGTCGAGGTCGGGGAGGGCCCCCGCGCCTTCGGACAGTTCGTGCGCCGGACGCCCTAGGGCGTCCGGTCGCGTGACAAAACGCGTGATCGGATGCGTGTCCATTTTTTCGGGTGTCGCCGCCGATTGCCCCGTGCTATCGGGCGCGCTCCCGCCACGTGCCGCCGTGTTCGCCCCATGTCCCTTTCCGCCGCCGTCGAGGGCTTCGGCCTTGGCGCAAGTCTGATCATCGCCATCGGCGCGCAGAATGCCTTCGTGCTGCGGCAGGGGCTGGTGAAATCCCATGTCGGGCCGCTGGTCGCCTTCTGCGCCCTCAGCGACGCGGCGCTGATCGCGCTGGGGGCTGCCGGCATGGGCACGCTCGTCAATGCGTCGGGCCGGCTGTTCGCCGTGCTCGCCTTCGCCGGCATGGCGATGCTCGGCTGGTACGGCATCGCCGCAGCACGGCGGGTGTTCGCGCCGGGCGGGCTGGAGGCGGCGCGCGGCGGGCCGATGACGCTGGCCAAGGCGCTGACCACCGCCGCGATCCTCACCTGGGCCAATCCCCACGTCTACATCGACACGGTGGTGCTGCTCGGCGGCATCTCGGGGCGCTATCCCGTGGACGCTCGGCTGTATTTTGCCGGCGGCGCGATGCTGGCCTCGGTCGTCTGGTTCTCCGCGCTTGGCTATGGCGCCCGCCTGCTGGCGCCGGTGTTCGAACGGCCGCTCGCCTGGCGCATCCTCGACGCCGGCATCGCGCTGGTGATGCTCTCGATCGCAGCTGGCCTCGGGCTGGAGGGGATCGCCGCTCTTCGGGGATAACGGAGGCGCCAGGGCGGGCGAGCCGGGGGAACGGGGCATTTTCCGCTTTGCCGGAACCCGCGGATCGGCTAGCGATGGCCCCATGAAACTCGTCCTTTTCGACTGCGACGGCACGCTGGTGGACAGCCAGCACATGATCGTCGGTTCCATGACGGCAGCCTTCATGACGCTCGGCCGCGAGCCGCCGCCGCGCGACGACATCCTGTCGATCGTCGGCCTGTCGCTCCCCGTCGCGGTCGGCCAGCTCGATCCGGCTGCGGACGAGGCGCGGGTCGCCGCCCTCGTCGACGCCTACAAGGCCGCCTTCTTCGAGGCACGCACCGGCGGGCTGGCCGAGCCGCTCTATCCGGGCACCGTCGCGGCGATCACCACGCTGGCGGCGCGCGAGGACGTGATCCTCGGCATCGCCACCGGCAAGTCGCGGCGCGGGCTGGAGGCGATCCTCGCCCACCATGACCTGCGCGACTATTTCGCCGTGCTGAAGACCGCCGACGACGCGCCCTCCAAGCCGCATCCGGCGATGGTGGTTGACGCCATGGCCGAGCTGGGCGCCGAGCCCGAGCGAACCGTGGTGGTCGGCGACACGGTGTTCGACATCCAGATGGCCCGCGCCGCCGGTGCCCGCGGCATCGGCGTCTCCTGGGGCTATCATCCGCCGCAGGCGCTGGTGCAAGCCGGCGCGCATCCGGTGATCGACCATTTCGACGACCTCGTCCCGGCCTTCGACCGGTTGTTCTCCGGAGAGGCCACATGAGCGACGACGACACCCCCGGCGATCTCTTCGCCGATCTCGCCGGGCCGACCGAGACCGACCCGGTGCGCCGCGCGGCGGAAGCCTCCAAGCGCGTCCTGCCCAAGCGCTTCTACAAGGCCGTCACCGCGGCGCCGACGGACGGGCTCTTTGCCGTGCATCTCGACGGCCGGCCGGTACGCACCCCCGGCCGCAAGATGCTGGCGGTGCCCGGCGCGTCCGTGGCCGAGGCGCTGGTCGCCGAATGGGCGGCGCAGGGCAGCCATATCGATCCGGCGACGATGCCGCTGACGCGCCTTGCCAATTCGGCGATCGACGGCGTTGCCGAGGATGTCGATGCGGTGCTGGCCGATGCCGCGAAATATGCCGGCTCCGACCTGCTCTGCTACCGCGCCGAAGACCCCGAACGGCTGGTCGCCCGCCAGACCGAGACCTGGGACCCGATCCTGAAATGGGCCGAAGACCGGCTCGGTGTGCGCTTTCGCCTCGCCGGCGGCGTGATGTTCGTGGCGCAGGACGAGGCGGTCGTGCCGGCCGTGCGCGCCGCCCTGCCGCGCGATCCCTTCGTGGCCGCCGCGGTCCATCAGATGACCACGGTCTGCGGCTCGGTGCTGCTCGCCCTTGCCGTGTTGGAAGGCCGGCTGGACGCCGAGGCCGCCTTTGCCGCCGCCCATGTGGACGAGGACTGGAACATCGAGCTCTGGGGCCTCGACGGCGAGAGCGCCTCGCGCCGCGTCTGGCGCTGGCAGGACATGCAGGCTGCCGCCCGTCTCGCCGGAAAGTAGGAGCTGGCGGGACCCGGGTGCGGCAGGAAGGTGCCTTGCGGCGCCGGTTGCGGAGGGCTAAGGCCAGAGCAACGACCGAACTCCGGGGGAAGCCATGAAAGACGTGCTCGACGAGTTGGACCGCCGCCGCGAAGTCGCCCGCCTCGGGGGCGGCACCCGCCGGATCGACGCCCAGCACGGGCGCGGCAAGCTCACCGCCCGCGAGCGTATCGAGATCCTGCTCGACGACGGCAGCTTCGAGGAGTTCGACATGTTCGTCGAACACCGCTGCACCGATTTCGGCATGGAGAATTCCAAGGTCCCCGGCGACGGCGTCGTCACCGGCTGGGGCACGGTCAACGGCCGCACCGTCTTCGTCTTCTCCAAGGATTTCACGGTCTTCGGGGGCTCGCTCAGCGAGACCCACGCCCAGAAGATGGTCAAGATCCAGGACATGGCGCTGAAGAACCGCGCCCCGATCATCGGGCTGTTCGATGCCGGCGGCGCGCGCATCCAGGAGGGCGTCGCGGCGCTTGCCGGCTACGGCGAGGTGTTCCTGCGCAACGTCCGCGCCTCCGGCGTCATCCCGCAGATCTCGCTGATCATGGGCCCGTGTGCCGGCGGCGACGTCTACTCCCCGGCGATGACCGACTTCATCTTCATGGTCCGCGACACGTCCTACATGTATGTGACCGGCCCGGACGTGGTGAAGACCGTCACCAACGAGACCGTGACCCACGAACAGCTCGGCGGCGCCTCGGTCCACACGGTCAAATCCTCGATCGCCGACGGCGCCTTCGAGAATGACGTCGAGGCGCTGCTGGAAATGCGCCGGCTGATCGACTTCCTGCCCGCCAATAACGAGGCCGACGCGCCGGCCTTCGAGGTCTACGACGATCCCGACCGCATCGACCTGTCGCTCGACCGGCTGATCCCGGACAATCCGAACAAGCCCTACGACATGAAGGAGCTGATCCTGAAGACGGTCGACGAGAGCGACTTCTTCGAGATCCAGGCGACCCATGCCAGGAACATCCTCACCGGCTTCGGCCGGATCGAGGGCAAGACGGTCGGCATCGTCGCCAACCAGCCGATGGTGCTTGCCGGCGTGCTCGACAGCGACGCCAGCCGCAAGGCCGCCCGCTTCGTGCGCTTCTGCGACTGTTTCGGCATCCCGATCGTCACCTTCGTCGACGTGCCCGGCTTCCTGCCCGGCACGGCGCAGGAATACGGCGGCCTGATCAAGCACGGCGCCAAGCTGCTGTTCGCCTATTCCGAGGCGACCGTGCCGAAGGTGACCGTGATCACCCGCAAGGCCTATGGCGGCGCCTATGACGTGATGGCCTCCAAGCACATCGGCGGCGACCTCAACTACGCCTGGCCGACCGCCGAGATCGCGGTGATGGGCGCCAAGGGCGCCGCCGAGATCCTCTACCGCTCCGACCTTGCGGACCCGGAGCGGATCGCCGCGCGGATCAAGGAATACGAGACCCGCTTTGCCAATCCCTTCGTCGCCGCCGAGCGCGGTTACATCGACGAGGTGATCTTCCCCCACTCCACCCGCCGCCGCGTGTCCCGCGCCCTGCAGATGCTGCGCAACAAGCATGTCGAGACGCCCTGGAAGAAGCACGACAACATTCCGCTGTGAGGGGGGGGGCGGGGGCGTTGTCCCCCACGGGGCTGGCTGGCAACACGGATACGGGACGTGAACGGCCTCATCCTGAGGAAGCCCGAAGGGCTGTCTCGAAGGACGAGGCCGCCACCGCCCTTCGAAACCGTCGCGATGCGACGTCCTCAGGGTGAGGGCGGAGAGACACCGCCCCTCTCGGCCCCCTCACCATCCATCTCTTCCCCGCATACCTCCGCCAGCCGCATGGCGGCGGCGGACAGGCCGCGCTCCCTGTGGCGCAGCAGCAGGAAGCTGCGCGGGGGCAGGGGGACGTCGAGGGTCTCCAGGTCGCCGGTAGCCACGAAGGGCGCCGCGACGAGGCGCGACAGGGCCGTGGCGCCGCCGCCGGCCCGCACCGCCGTCAGCACCGCCTCGTTGGAGGGCAGCGTCAGCGCCACGTCGAGGCCGGAGGGATCGAGCCCCAGCGCCCGCATGCCGACCTCGAAGGCCGAGCGCGTGCCGGAGCCCGGCTCGCGCAGCACCCAGGGAAGGGCGGCCAGCGCAGCAGCGTCCGGCACCGGTCCGGCCCGCTTGGCAACCTCGCGCGCCGCGACCACCACCAGTTCGTCGCGCGCGATCTCCCGCGCGGACAGGACCGGCACGTCGATCGCCCCCTCGACGAGGCCGATCTCCGCGGTCCCCTCCACCACCGCCTCGGCCACCGTGCGCGTGTTGCCGGTGGCCAGCCGGATCTCGATACCGGGAAACAGGGCGCGAAACCGCAGCAGCCGGGGCGGCAGCCAGTAGTTGGCGATGGTCTGGCTGGCGTGGATGTCGATCACCCCGCGCACCAGTCCGCCAAGCTCGCTCAGCACCATTTCCGCCGCCCGGACCCGGGCGAGCGTCGCTCGCGCCTCGGCAAGGAAGGTCCGCCCGGCTCGGGTCAGTTCGATCCGGCGGCCGACCCGCTCGAACAGCCGCACGCCATACCAGGCCTCCAGCGCCTTCACCGACGCGCTCACCGCCGAAGGCGTCAGACCGATCGCGGCGGCGGCCTGCGTGACATGCTCGCGCTCGGCGACGGCGACGAAGATGGTGAGCTGTTCGAAGGTCATCGGATTATCCACTTTGATCGGATGAAACATATCAGATTATGCGATGGAAATGCATGGTCATGGATGCGATCTCTGGGGCCACATCGGAAGATCGCCTCATGTCCCTCACGACCTGCCTTGCCTCCCTCGGACCCGGCCTCGCGCTCGCCGCCCTCGTCTCCGTCGTTGCCCTCGGGCTCGAGCGGGCCGAGATCGCGGCGACCGGCGGCGCGTGGATCGACGGGCTGGTCTTCGCGATCCTGCTCGGCGCGCTGCTGCGCAGCCTGGCCGGCCCGCGTCCGGCCTTCGAGCCGGGCATACGTCTCGCCGCCAAGGGGCTTCTGGAAGTGGTGATCGTGCTGCTCGGCGCCTCCATCGGCTTCGGTGCGCTGGCCGGGGCAGGGGTGAGGATGATCACGGTGGTGGCCGGCGTGGTCGTGGCGGCCATCGCCATCAGCTACGGAATCGGCCGCCTGCTCGGCCTCTCCGACCGGCTGGCGACCCTCGTGGCCTGCGGCAACTCCATCTGCGGCAACTCGGCGATCGTCGCCGCCGCGCCGGCGATCGAGGCGGAGGCCGACGAGGTGGCGAGCGCGATCGCCTTCACCGCCGCGCTCGGCATCCTCGTCGTGCTGCTGCTGCCGCTCGCCGTGCCGCTGCTGGGCCTCGGCGAGTGGCAATATGGCGTCATGGCCGGGCTCACGGTCTATGCGGTGCCGCAGGTGCTGGCGGCCACCCTGCCGGTCGGGGCACTGGCCACCCAGGTCGGCACGCTGGTGAAGCTGATGCGGGTGCTGATGCTGGGGCCGGTGGTGATCCTGCTCGGCCTGCGCGCCGGCGGCCGCAGCAAGGCGCGGCCGACGCTCGCCGAACTCGTGCCCTGGTTCATCCTCGGCTTTCTGGCGATGATGGCCGCTCGCTCGCTGGGGCTGCTGCCCGAGGCGCTGCTGGAGCCGATCGCCCGGCTCGCGGGCCTCCTCACCGTCGTGTCGATGGCCGGCCTCGGCCTTTCGGTGGACCTGCGCGCCGTTGTCGCCTCCGGCGGCCGGGTCCTGATCGCCGGTGTGCTCTCGCTTGCCGTCCTCACGGCCCTCGCGCTGCTGGCGCTGCAGGTCCTGCCGGCTGGCGCGGTCTGACCGGTGAAGATGCAGCCCGTTGCATCGCGAGGCACCGTCGGTCGCGGCCATGGAACCCGGAGGATCGCCGACGATTGTAACTGCGGGTCGGCTGGACATGCGGGCACTGCGGGCGCCGGGTCACGAAATTCAGCGTCACACTACCGTCTCGGGTCATCTGCAAGCGTACCGTCGCATGACGTCGCCAGACGTGTTAGTCCGCGAGCAACTGTGCGATGCGAGGGTGCATGAACGAGGGAACCGGAACTCCGCTGCTGCGTCCGGGCGAAACCTGCTGGCAGATCGCGCGGGCGGACCGCGTGGCGGTGATCGTCGACGCGGCGGACTATTTCGCGACGGTGCGCACGGCAATGCAGAACGCCCGCCACAGCGTTCTGCTGATCGGCTGGGATTTCGACACGCGCATCAAGCTCGATCGTCCGGACAGGGCGTCGAAGGCCCCCAACAAGCTGGGCAAGCTCCTGTCCTGGGTGGTCAGGCAGCGACCCGATCTGCGTGTCTACGTGCTGAGGTGGGATCTGGCGACGATCCAGACCCTTGGCCGCGGCACGACCCCGCTGTTCATTCTCGACTGGATGACCGACAAGCGCATCCGCTTCCGGCTCGACGGCGCCCATCCGGCCGGCTCTGCGCATCACCAGAAGATCGTGGTGATCGACGACACGCTCGCCTTCTGCGGCGGCATCGACATGACCGGCGATCGCTGGGACACGCGCGAGCATCTCGATGACAATCCGGACCGGGTCCGGCCCACCACCCGGCGCCGCTACGACCCCTGGCACGACGTCTCCACCGCCGTCGATGGCGAGGTCGCGCGGGCCCTCGGCGACCTCGCACGGGAGCGGTGGAAGCGCGCGACCGGCGAGGATATCGCGCCGCCGCCGCCGATGGACAGCGCCTGGCCCGACGGGCTGGAGCCGTCGTTCCGCAATGTCGATGTGGCGGTCTCCCGCACGGCGCCCGAGCACGAGGAGCGCAAGGGCATCCACGAGATCGAGGCCCTCTATCTTGCGGCGATCGCCGCGGCGAAGCGCACGATCTACATCGAGAGCCAGTATTTCGCCTCGCGCAAGATCGCCGAGGCGATCGCCGCGCGTCTTGGCGAAGCCGACGGGCCCGAGATCGTCGTGATCAACCCGGAAACGGCCAACGGCTGGCTCGAGGAGGGCGTGATGGGTTCCTCGCGCGCCCGGTTGCTGGATCTCGTCGAGAAGGCCGACCGTCACGGCCGGTTCCGGATCTACACTCCGGTCACGGCGGGCCGCAAGCCGATCTATGTCCATGCCAAGGTCATGGTCGTCGACGACCGCCTGCTGAAGGTCGGCTCCTCGAACCTCAACAACCGCTCCCTCGGCTTCGACACCGAATGCGACCTCACGATCGAGGCCCGTCCGGGCGCATCGGACGAGGCCGACCTCCGCCGCTCCATCACGGCCCTGCGCAACGATCTGCTCGCCGAACACCTCGCGTGGCGATCGATGTCCTGGACCAGGCGATCGCGCGCAGGGACGGCTCGCTGATCCGGGCCATCGAGGATCTGCGGTCGGACGGACGGTCGCTGGTGCCCTTCGAGCCGCCGGAGTTCAACGCCGTCGAGGAAACCCTGCTGGAGGAAAACCAGCTTCTGGACCCCGAGCGCCCCTCCAGCCGCTGGCGCAGCCTTCGTCGCGGCCTGCATGCCATCGTTCCGGCCGTGCGCGCAAAATGATCCTCCGGGAGAGGGCCGCTGGCCGGTCGCCGCGCCGCGAATTGTCCCTCTGACCGTCCCGGCCAAGGCCCGAAATCCCGATTCCCGGGAACAGGGCCGCGGGGTCGGCGTTCCTCCTAGGTACAACCGAAGGAGAAACATCATGGATGAAGATCGCATCAAGGGTAAGGCCAAGGAAATGGGCGGTTCGGTCAAGGAGTCGGTCGGCAAGATGACCGGCGACAAGGACACCGAGCGCAGCGGCAAGGCCGATCAGGTCGAAGGCAAGGTTCAGTCGGGCGTCGGCAAGGCGAAAGACGCCGTTCGCGACAACACCTGAGGTCCTCGGATGCTGAAATTCATCGGCGGCACCGTGGGTGTCATCTTTATCATCGGCCTGCTCGTCGTGGTCGGCTTGCTGTCGCTGATCTTCTGAATGCGCGGCCCGTGGGCCGCCTGCCCCTGCGGTCGCTCCTGCGGAGCGGCCGCACGCCTTTCGGATTTGCCGAGCGGACCGCCGATCGACGAAACGTCATGATCGGCGGTCTCAACAATTTCTGACCGGTCCCGGGCATGCCTGCGGCCGGTTTTTGCTGGACGGCGGGGCTCCTTCCTGCGGCCTCTTTCATTCCAACGCTCCTTGTCCCGGTGCCGAGTTCACGGGAGACCACATCATGACGGGAGACCACATCATGACGATGGATGGCGCGGCTGAGCCAGGGCTCGCCCCCTACACCCCGAGCGACCAGATGACGGCGAATGATCCCTCCGCGCGCCGCGTCCGGATCCGTCCGCCGGAACGCCGCGAGATGTCCCTCATCGTCCTTGCTGCGGTGATGACACTGGTCCTTGTCTTCGTGCCGGATGTCCTTCTGGTGATCTTTGCCGGGCTGCTCTTCGGCGTGTTTTTCGGTGGGGGCGGGGACTGGCTGGCACGGCACATCGGCATCGGTCGCGGCTGGGGCATCGGCCTGTTCGCCCTTCTCGTCACCCTTGCACTTGTCGGCGCCTTCCTCGCCTTTGCGCCGGCCGCGGCCGAGCAGTTCGATCAGCTGGTCGAGGAAGTCCCGGCCGCCCTCGAGACCCTGCGGTCGCGGATCGAAGGCTATGCCTGGGGCGAGCAGCTGCTCGAACACGCCACACCCGACGCGTTGCTGTCGGACGGTGGCGGTGGAACCGCGGCAACGGCCGTCATGACCACCTTCGGGGCGCTCGGCAATTTCGCGATCATGCTCATCGTCGGGCTCTACGTCGCGATCGAGCCGGGGATCTATCGACGCGGCCTCATCGGCATTCTCGCCCCGTCCGTCCGCGACGAGGGCGTCGACGTCCTGCACAAGGCGACCAGCACCCTGAAAGGCTGGCTTGTTGCCCAGCTCATGTCGATGACCGTGGTCGGAGTGCTGACCGGGCTCGGCCTGTGGCTCATCGGCGTGCCGCTTGCGCCCATCCTCGGCCTGATCGCCGCCCTGCTCGCCTTCATCCCCAACATCGGCCCGCTCCTCGCCGCCGCCCCGGCGGTGCTTCTGGCTTCTCCGACAGCCCGACAACGGCGCTGCTGGTCGTCGCCGTCTACCTCGGGGTGCAAACGCTCGAAAGCTATGCGATCACGCCCCTGATCCAGCAGGAGCGCGTGTCGCTCCCGCCGGCCCTGATCATCTCGATCCAGCTCCTGATGGGCGTCCTGTTCGGCATCCTCGGCCTTGCCCTTGCCACACCGATGGCCGCACTCGGACTGACGCTGGTGCGCGAGACCTATGTCCGGCGCTATCTGGAACGGGAAGACGGAGAGGCGGACGCGCGGACGGATCTCCAGCCGTCCGCGTGAGGCCTGCATGTCGGCGCCAGCGCGATGCCAGGCCGCATCGGTGGCTGCGGCCGGGCTTCCGGGGCGAGCCTGGTCAGGACAGATCCCGCGCCGCCGCCTCCATCTGCGCCTCGAACACCTGCTGAAGGTGGGTCAGGAAGGCGCGCACCGCAGGATTGGTGCGCCGGCTTTCGGGCCAGAGCGCGGTGATGTTCTGCCGCTCGACAGCATGGTCCGACAGCACCGGCACCAGGTCGCCGCGCGCCACGTGGGGCGCGGCGAGGAAGGTCGCGCAGAGGCCGATGCCACCCCCGGCGACAAGGATGGCGATCAGCGCGTCGCTTGCGTCGACGGTGAGTCCGGAGGCCGGCAGACGCTCGACCACGCGATCGCCGATCCGGAAGGGCCAGCGCATGGCCTGTCCCGTGCTCTGGTAGCGCAGGGTGACGGTGTCATGCCCCTCCAGTTCGTCGGGATGCTTCGGCGTGCCCCGCACGGCCAGATAGGCGGGGGAGGCGAAGCAGCAGACCCGGTGCGGCGCAAGCGTCGCGACAGCAGTCGCGAGTCGGCGAGGTCGCCAATACGGACCGCGACGTCGATCCCCTCCTCGATGAGGTCCGTGACCTGGTCGTTCAGCCGCAGGTCGACCTTCACCTTCGGATGCAGTCCGAGAAACGCCGGCAGCGCGGGCGCGATCACGTGAATGCCGATCGGAAGCGACGCCGCGATCCGCAGGCTTCCCGACGGCTCGGCGCGCGCCGCGAGGGCCACCTGCTCGATCTCTTCGGCGTCGCGCAGCAACCGCAGCGCGCGCTCATGCAGTTCGCGCCCCTCGGGCGTGAGCGTCAGGGACCGCGTCGTGCGGGCAAACAGCGAGATCCCCAGATGCTGTTCCAGCCGCTGCACGCTCTTGCTCACGGCAGACGGCGAGATCGAGAGAGACCGGGCCGCCGCGGTGTAGCTGCCCAGCGATCCGGCGCGCGCGAATGCGATCAGACCGGTCAGCCGCTCCAGACCAACTTGTTCCTTCATGGAATGACCATAGCGATCCCGGCATCGATTATCAATCCGCGCTCATGGTCCTACATCGGCTTCGGACACGATTGCGACGATGGAGGTTCGGATGAGCAGGACAATGAAAGCGGTGAGATTGCATGCCTTCGGCGGCCCCGAGGTGCTGCGTTATGAAGACGCCCCGACGCCGGAGCCGAAGGCGCACGAGGTGCTGATCCGCGTCCATGCGGTGGGGCTCAATCCCCCCGACTGGTACCTGCGCGACGGCTACAGGATGCTGCCTCCCGCATGGCAGCCGCAGGTGCCTTTCCGGTCATTCCGGGGACGGACATATCGGGTGTGGTCTCGGCGGTCGGCGACGATGTGGCGGACATTGCCGTCGGCGACGCGGTCCATTCGATGGTCCGGTTTCCGGAAGGTCTTGCCGGAGACAGCAGGGCCTATGCCGAGTATGTCGCCGTGCCGGCGTCGCAGGTTGCGCCGAAGCCCGAGGGCATCGGTCACGTTCAGGCCGCCGGCGCGCCGATGTCGCTGCTGACCGCATGGCAGTTCCTCATCGATCCCGGACACGACCATCCGAACCCGCTGCAACCCGACCCGCATGAGCCGGTGCCGCTTGAAGGCAGGACCGTCCTCGTCAACGGTGCCGCCGGTGGCGTGGGCCATCTCGCCGTGCAGATCGCGAAGATGAAGGGCGCGCGGGTCATTGCCGTGGCATCGGGCCGGCATCAGACGTTTCTGCGCGATCTCGGCGCCGACGCCGTCATCGACTACACCGCGACCCTGCCCGAAGACGTGGTCCACGACGTCGACCTCGTCCTCGATGCCGTCGGCGGACCGCGCACCGGCCGCTTCCTGCGCACGCTCAAGCCTGGCGGCGCCCTGTTCCCGGTCTTCCCGCTTGGTTACTCGGGCGCGGAAGAGGCCGCCCGCCTGGGGGTGACGGTTTCGACCACGCAGGTCCGCTCGAGCGGCGCGCAGTTGCGGCAGCTCGGACACCTGCTCGAGGACGGCACGCTCCGCGTCGTCCTCGACAGCACCTATCCGCTTGCCGACGCCCGCAAGGCCCACGAGCGGGCGGCCCGGGGGCATGTCCAGGGCAAGATCGTGCTGACGGTCGCCTGAAGGTCGCTTCGGCGGATCGCAGGTCCCCGGGAAATGGGGCTGGCATTCCGCCGTCCGGGTCAGCACAGTGAGCGCGAAGGGGAGGGTGCGTCGGAGCCTCCCCGGAGACAAGGCCGCGGACGGGACACCGTCGCACCATGTTTTCCGTATCAACAAGACGGATGCCTCATCGATGACGGCCTTTCGAACTCCTGCAAGGATCCACTCTTGACGTCCATGTCCTTGCTTGCCGATCTCGGCTGGACCGCCGATTTCCAGCGCCAGCTCGTGGCAGGCGAAGTCGGCGCCGCCACACCCTGCCGGATCTCGTCCGTCCACCGCAGCCGCGTCGATGCGATCGGCGCGGGTGGGCCGCTGTCGCTGTTTCCGCCGTCAGGTCTTTCGACCGGCGACATCGCCGTCGGCGACTGGGCGCTGGCGGACGGGGAACGTCTTGTGCGGCTCCTGGACCGCCGCACCAGCCTTGCCCGCCGCGCCGCCGGCAGCGGCACGGGGCGCCAGCTGATCGCGGCCAATGTCGACACGCTGTTCATCGTCACGTCCTGCAACGCCGACTTCAACCCGGCGCGGCTGGAGCGCTATCTGGCGCTGGCGATGGGGGCGGGGGTGGAGCCGGTCATCCTGCTGACCAAGGCCGACCTCTGCGATGATCCCGCGGACTGGCGTGCACGTGCGGAGGCGGTGAATCCACGCATCGCGGTGCTGACGCTGGACGCGCTGGCGCCCGATGCCGGCAAGGCCCTGGAGCGGTGGTGCGGTCCGGGGCGGACGGTGGCGCTGGTCGGCTCCTCCGGCGTGGGCAAGACGACGCTCGCCAACACGCTGGTGGGCACGGCGCGCATCACGGCGCCCATCCGCGAGAACGACGCCAAGGGGCGGCACACCACGCGCGGCCGGCACATGCTGGCGATGACCGGCGGCGGCTGGCTGATCGACACGCCCGGCATGCGCGAACTGCGTCTCAACGACGGCGACGAGGGTGTGGCCGTGCTGTTCGACGATCTCGACGCGCTTGCCCGGACCTGCCGCTTCAGCGACTGTTCGCATCAGGTGGAGCCGGGCTGCGCGATCCGCGACGCGGTGGAACGCGGCGAAGTCGATCCGGAGCGTCTCCTGCGCTGGGAAAAACTGCGCAGCGAGGACGGCACCCCTTCCGCAAATCCGACCGAGCCCCACATCCGCGATCGCGCCTTCGGCCTTGCGGCCCGCATGGCAGCGCGTTCGAGGCCGAAGCCGCGCCGCGACCGGTGATCCGATCGCGAAGGATGGTCAGGTGCCGGAGAGCGTCTGTGCGCGGGAACGTCAGCCGGGCGCCGGGATGCGGGCGATCACCTTGATCTCGAAGTCGAAACCGGCGAGCCACGTCACGCCGACGGCGGTCCAGTTCGGATAGGGGGGTTGGGGGAAGACTTCGTTCTTCACCTGCATGACGGCTGCGAACTGCGTCTCGGGGTCGGTATGAAACGTCGTGACATCGACGAGATCGTCCAAGGTGCATCCGGCCGCCGCCAGAGTCGCCTTCAGATTGGCGAAGGCCTGCCGGACCTGTGCGGTGAAGTCCGGTTCCGGTGAACCGTCCGCGCGGCTGCCCACCTGGCCGGAGACAAACAGCAGATCGCCGGAGCGGATCGCGGCCGAATAGCCATGCGCCTCATAGAGGGCGTGGCGGCTTTCGGGAAAAACGGTGACGGGTCTGGTCATGACAGGATCTTTCAGGATGGCCCGTTGCCGGACCGGACGGAATGCCAAGGCGAGCGACACGGACATCGCGTGCATCACGTATTTGAGATACGCTGTGCATGTGAAATGACCGCATACGCTACGTATGTCAATCCATATACGTCGCGTATGTGAAAGGAGTCTGCGTTGGCCGCCAGATCCCGGATCGAGACCATGGAGGAAAACCGCGCGAAACTGCTCGCGGCCGCGCGCCGGGCCTTCGCTGCCAGGGGCTTTGCCGCCGCCTCGATGGACGACCTGACCGCGGAGGTCGGGCTGACGCGCGGAGCGCTCTATCACAACTTCGGTGACAAGAAGGGGCTGCTTGCTGCCGTGGTCGCGCAGGTCGATGGCGAAATGGCCCGCAAGGCGCAGGCAGCCGGTGCGGGCGCCCGCTCGGAATGGGACGGTCTGCTCGCCGAAGGCGCGGCCTACATTGAAATGGCGCTCGATCCGGAAGTCCGTCGGATCGTTCTGCTGGATGGCCCAGCCTTCCTCGGTGATCCGTCGCAATGGCCGAGCCAGAATGCCTGTCTGGAGGTGACGAAACGGGCGGTGGCTCGGCTCATCGCCGCCGGGATCATGGCGCCCGTGGACGTCGAAGCCGCTGCGCGGCTTCTGTCCGGTGCAGCGCTGAATGCCGCCCTGTGGGTCGCCGCCAGCGATGCGCCCGAGGTCGTCCTGCCGCGCGCGATCGAGGCATTCAGCCGGATGGCCACCGGGTTACTGGTCAGGCAGCCTCCGGAGCCATCAGCGTAAGTCCGATGCCGGGAGCACAGAGCCGTTCGCCGGTGAACCGCTCTCCTCCGACCGTTTGTCCACGACCGCCGCTACGACGCCGTCACGACGGCGAGCGCCGTTTCGGACCCTGTCGCCGCGAGAAGCGCCCGGTCCGGCTTTCGCGTCACCTCCGGCGCCGCCGTCTTCAGCCGCCGCCATGTCGCGAGTGCCTGACCGACCACCTGATCCATGTTGTAGTAGCGATAGCTCGCCAGCCGTCCGACGAAGCTGACGTCGGGCGTCGCTGCCGCCAGCGCCAGATAGCGATCGAGCAGCGCGCGGTTTTCCGGCCGAGGGATCGGATAGTAGGGGTCGCCCTCGGCGAGGGATGCTCGTAGACCACGCTGGTGCGCGGATGGACCTGTCCGGTCAGATGCTTGAACTCGGACACCCGGGTGAAGGGCGTCGCCTCGTCCGGATGGTTGACGGTGCCGGTCGGCAGCGCCTGTTCCTGATCCAGCGTCTCGTGGCGGAACACCAGCGAGCGATAGGGCAGCTTGCCGTATCTGTGGCCGAAATACTCGTCGATCGGGCCGGTGTAGACGAGGTGATCCCACTGGAGACTGTGCTGCACCTCCTTGAAGTCGACGCCGGTCCGCACCTCGATGTTGGGATGATCGAGCATGCGCTCGAACATGCGGGTATAGCCCTCCGCCGGCATCGCCTGGAACGTGTCGGTGAAGTAGCGGTCGTCGACGCTGGTGCGGGTCGGCACCCGCGCGGTGACGGAGCGATCGAGTTCGGACGGGTCGAGGCCCCACTGCTTGCGCGTGTAGCCGCGGAAGAACAGTTCATAGAGCTCGCGGCCGATCGCCGACACCACCACGTCCTCGGAGGTCTCCACCCGCGCGACCGGTTCGGCGCGCGAGGCAAGGAAGGCCGCGGCCTCCTCGTCGGTGGTGAGGTCGAGGCCGTAGAGCAGGTTCAGCGTCGTCCGGTTGATCGGCATCGGCACCAGCTTGCCCTTCACCTCGGCAAGGACACGATGTTCGTAGGGCCGCCAATCGGTGAAGCGCGACAGGTAGGCGAACACGTCTTCGGAGTTGGTGTGGAAGATGTGCGGCCCGTAGTCATGCACCAGGATGCCGGCGGCGTCGGTGCGGTCGTGGGCGTTCCCGGCCACATGCGGACGGCGGTCGAGGACGAGCACGCGCTTGCCGCCGTCGGCCGCCATGCGCTCCGCCATCACCGCCCCGGCAAAGCCGGCGCCGACGACGACCGCATCCCATCGCGGTGACGCGGCCCGCGGCCGCGGCAGGCGAGGACGTGCTGCATCCAGCTTTTCCCGCGCGGCGTCGGCGATCAGCGACCGCATGGCCCTCTGGGTGTTGCGCCACGAGGCGCTGGCGATCAGGGCGTCGGCCGCGTCGCGCCAGCCAGTGACGGGCGGCGCCTGAGCGCCAGCGCCGCGTCACAGGCGTCCACAAACTCGTCGCGAGCGGCAATCCGCACACCCTCGAGGTCGCCGTAGGTTCGCATCACGTCGGTGATCGCCGTCGACACGACCGGGCAGCCGCCACTCAGATACTCCGGCGTCTTCGTCGGGCTGATGAAGCGGGTGGAATCGTTGAGGGCGAAAGGCATGAGCGCCACGTCCCAGCGCGCCAGCCATTTCGGAAGATCAGCATAGGACTGCCGTCCGGGGTAGGTGATGTTGGGCCGGCGCGGCAGGTCGTCGGGCGAGATCTTCGCAAGCGGTCCGACGATCTCGATCTCCCAGTCGGGCCGAGCCCGGGCAAGCTCATCCAGGAGGCCGAGATCGAGCCGTTCGTCGATCACGCCATAGAAGCCGAGCCGGGGCGTTTCCGCCCCCGTGCGTCCGGCAAGCGATCGCGCGGTCTGGAAATGCACATGGTCGACCGCCGAGGGAAACGCGTGGATCGCGTGATGGAGCTTCCGCTTGGCCTCATAGAGGCTGTGGCCACCAGTGAACATCACATCCGCCGCGGCGATCAGCTCGTGCTCGTAGATGCGCAATTCGGGCGGCGCAAAGCGGAAGTTCGCAAGCTCGTCCATGCAGTCGTAGACGATGGCCGCACAGGCCCGCCCGCGCGTCGCCGGACGGAACATCGGGCTGTAGTGCCAGAGAACCGGCCGTTTCAGATCCGACCCCGTCAGAAGGTCATCGATCAGGGCCCGCAAGGCGGCCTCCCGCGCGGCTCCGTGAAGGCCGGCCGGCAGCATCGGCGTCACGATCCGCACACCGCTATGGGGGCATCTGCGCAGCGACAGCGCGCTGTCTCCGGCCGTCTCTGCGATCTCCTCGACGAAAAGACCGGC